>JAISGH010000157.1 GCA_031263185.1 Prevotellaceae bacterium
CCCAACCACACACACACACACACACACACACACACACACACACACACACCCACACACACACACACACACACACACACACACACACACACACACACACACACACACACACACACACACACGCACACACGTAAGAAAAGTATAGTATTTTTAGAGTTTCCAAGCATCCCATGTATTAAGCGCTCCGCAGCACTTTTACATGGGATTTTTTTGTGCGCATACCACGCGGTATTTGTGCTTGCAGCAGCATTTGAACTTATAACATAATCCCCCCCCTTGTTATGCATTAGAAATTGCTTAATGCACAAGGGTTTCTACTGCATAATTTGGGTTAATCGGTTACTTCTTATGGTTTCAGCTTGTCGAGGTACCCAAAACCTCAATGATTTATCTGATAAAGAGTTCATTGAGGCTATTTTATCAAATGATAGAGTAGCTATCCGATACTTCTTTTTTGAGAAGTGCACCCCTACGTTTACTTACATTATCCGGCACGTGTTCGGCTACCAGGTAGATAAGAACGAGCTGGTTAACGAGCTCTACCTCTACCTGCGGCACGACGACTGGCGTAAGCTCCGCCAGTTTGGCTACCACAGCAAGCTAACTACTTGGGTGTCGGTAGTTGCGGTGAGATTTTTTCAAAAAAAGCGGGCAATGCTGATAGAAAAAGAAGCTTCGGAAGCGCTGATAGCCGAAAAAGCTGATTTTTCTGCCATATACCAAGAGGAGCAAATATACCAAAAGCTTGACGTAGAGAGCTTGCTCAACCGCTTACCAAACGAAAGATACCGCATGGTAATCCGGCGGTTGGTGCTGGAAGACAAAGAGCCGCAGGAGATAGCAAACGAAATGGGCATTACGGTAGATAACCTGTACAACGTGAAGCAAAGAGCGCTGAAGCAGCTGACAGGGATTATAAAAGCCGAAAGCTGCACCTAAAAAATCATACCTAAAAACCAAGCGGTTGCGATATTTTTTCAAAAAAAAATCAGGTGCAGGTGATAGAAAATAAGCTCTCGAAGACTCTAATGTTAGAAAAAGCGTGTTGGAAAAAATATGTTAGCAAAAGTATTACAGCTGTGAAATTTGCGTAAAATAAACAAATGATGTAAATCCCTAAATATTAATGTATTTGTAATTTTTTAATGTCCACATCATGAAAAAAGAAAACAAAGGAAAAACAAAGGAAAAAGCCGCCTGCCGCTATGGCTTGCGGTGTATGGCGCTGCTTGCGATTTTTTGCGTGAGCTCTTGCCAGGAGTGGGGGCTATCCGACCCTCCGGCAGGAAATCAGGTCTATCCAAAGCTTGAGCAGGTGCTAAACTTGACTTTTGACGAGGAACTGGATCCTGAAGTAATTCAGCTATTCGCATATCTAAACGGTAGCGAGCCAGCGCTGGTAGAAGATGAAGAACGCGGACAGGTTTTTCATACCCAGGGAGGGTATGCACGTATGGATAACCCGCTGAATAAGGTAAAAGTGCAAAATGCGGTTTCGCTTACCATGTGGGTTAAGCAAGCTGCGCCTGCAGAGGGACAAGGCTTAACGGGTTCCCTCTTTTCTTTCCTTGACACGGAGGGTAAGGGCTTATCTTTCACCGCCAACGGAGAGCTGCGCTACACAGGCCCCGAAGGTGCTTACGAAGACAATAATCCGACTCCGGAAGCCGAGCTGATGCCGGCGGGAGGCTGGCACTACTTGGCCATTGCCATTACCAACACCGGCTACTTTGTACATGTGGACAGCACGAAAGTAATCGACAAGACCGTTACCGATTTCGATATGCTGCAGGCGGTGCAGTCCATTGCAGCCTTGCCCTACTTCTACATCGCTTATGGCGCCGACGCCCAGCCGACGGGCGAAATTTGGGTGGACGACCTGAAAATCTATCGCAATACAATTAGCACTAAAGAAACGTCCATGCCCGAAGTCGGAGGAGAAAAAAATACAACGATTATTGTTGGCGAAACAGATTGCTCTACAGGATGGTGGACAGCGTTTTCCGATTTTATGTCGGTGCCGGGAGATGGCGTTTTCCGCTATAAATTCCGCAACTATACTGCCGGTACCAATAACTGGGAAAACTGGGTGCTCGTAGTAACTAACGGTAAGGACAGAGACGAAGCTGGCTACGCCGAATATTTCGTGCTCCGCGCCGATGCATTTGGATGGGGAGACCACTACAGCGGCGACAATATCGCCCACACGTACAATTGGGATACGTTTACGGAGGACATGAAAGGCGCTATGGTTGACCTTACGCTGAAGCGGGAAGGCGGCCGCGTGGAAATGAACGCCGTTGTTACCAAAGCCGGTGGAGGCGTTATGACCTACTCGTACTTTGTTGAAGGAATTCCGGCAGGCGCAATAGGCACTTTCCTGACGGTGGAGAAAGGCTACCTCGAAATGGACGCTAAAGACATCAGCTTGGGAACTCTTTATTCAAAAGGTTCGTACAGAACAGGTAACGGAGACTTTTCTACCGGTTGGTGGCAAGCATTCTCCAATATTGTGAAGACAAACGGCGATTACGTCGTCAGCTACCAATTCTACAACCATACCAACAAGGAAGCGAACTGGAATAACTGGGTGCTCGTAGTAACCAACGGTAAGGACAGGGAAGAAAGCGACTATGCCGAACATTTCGTACTCCGCGCCGACAGCTATGGATGGGGAACGTACTACATTGGTGAAAATCTCGGTAATACGTATGATTGGGGGACGTTTGCAGAGGATATGGACGGTGCGCTGGTAGATTTGACCGTTAAGGTCATTGGTACGCGCTTGGATATGATTGCTACTACCACTACGGCAAGCGGAAAGATGCTGGAGTACACCTACTACCACGATGATATTCCAACGGGAGCCATGGGCACCTTCTTAACCTTGGAGGGTTGCTATATAGATATTATTTCGGTTTCTACGTGCCCTTTTATCAATAAATAAATGTACTATATATGAAAGATAACCAATTAAAATCCAAAGTACTCCGAAGCCGGCTGTTTCGGTTACTGTTGATTATCCCTCTTTCTGCGCTTAGCTTGAGCGCCTTTGCGCAGGCCAAACAGGTAACGGGGATAGTGAAAGACGCAAACGGAGAGGTCATTATCGGCGCCAGCGTGCTCGAAAAGGGTACCGGCAACGGAACCGCAAGCGGTATAGACGGTAAATTCACCCTCTCGGTTGCTGCGGACGCCGTGCTGCAAATTACCTACATGGGCTACGAGGCGCAGGAGGTAAGCACGAGCGGGGTAACGGCCGTCAGCGTCACCATGAAGGAGGATACCAAGGCGCTGGAAGAAGTAGTGGTAGTGGGCTACGGCGCGCAAAAGAAGGAAAGCGTGATTGGCGCCATCTCCCAGCTCTCCTCCAAAGAGCTGCTGAAGTCGCCCGTTGCAAACATCTCTCAGGCCATTACGGGTAAAATTCCGGGGGTGATAACTTCGCAAATCTCCGGCGCTCCGGGCGAAGATGACGCGCAAATCTTTATTCGCGGACGCGCCACCTTTGCCGGCGACGGGCAGCCGCTTGTGCTGGTGGACGGCGTAGAGCGCTCCTTTTCGCAGATTGCCCCCGACGACATCGAGACAATTTCCGTGCTGAAGGATGCCTCGGCTACCGCCGTATATGGGGTGAGGGGCGCAAACGGGGTCATGCTGATTACCACCAAGCGGGGAAAAGAGCAAAAGCCGGTGGTAAACCTGACGGCAAACTGGCAAATACAATCTCCCACCCGCCACGATACCTACCTCAACGCTCACCAGTCCGTAGAATTGCTGGAGGAAGCCCTTGCAAACGATGGGTTGCCTTCGCAATTTTCGGCGGCAGACATCGAGATGTACCGCAAGGCGTCGAACGGAGAGCTGAGCGGGCTGGACGCCCTGCTCTACCCGAATGTGGACTGGTACGACGAGATACTCAAAAGCTCGGCGCTATCGCAGCGCTACAACGTGAGCATTCAGGGAGGCACAAAGCGCATGCGCTACTATGCCTCCGGAGAAATGTACGACCAGCAGGGCCTGTACAAAAACCTGAGCACCGACAAGTACGGCAATAAATCCAACACGAGCTACCGCCGCTACGCTTTCCGCGCTAACATGGACTTGCTGCTGACAAAAAATCTTACGGCGTCCGTCAACTTCGGTACTCGTTTTGAAGAGCGAAGCGGGCCAAATGCCGACGAAACATCGGCGACGTACTCGGAGGTGTTTTACGAGCTGAACCATACGCCCGGCTGGCTTTTTCCGGTTAGCTACCACATTAAGGACGGCGACCGCGACGTTACCCTTTACGGGGGCAGCTCGCAGTACCAAAATAATATTGCGGCACGGCTGGCAAAAGCAGGCTTTTACCGCGCAACCAACACGATTAACGAAACAAACTTTATTGCAGACTATAAGGCAGACTGGCTAACGCAGGGGTTAAGCGCGAAGGCAATGGCTTCCTTCGACTACGACTCTTACTACAAGCGCAGCTTTACGGCCGGCTTTGCAACCTACGAGCTGAACGACAGAAGCAGCTACGAATCGGTATTAGCCTACAACCAATTCAACACGGATACGGAGCTGGGCTACGCCGGCAACAACCAGACAACGACTTTTAAGCTGTACATGGAATTTCAGCTGAACTACGCCCGCAAGTTTGGCCTTCATGATGTAACGGCCATGGTGCTGTACAACCAGAACGACTACCGCTACCAGGCAGATTTGGCTCAGCGCTATCAGGGGCTGGTAGGGCGCGTTACGTATGGCTACGATGACCGCTACCTGGCCGAGTTTAACGCCGGCTACAACGGCTCGGAAAACTTTATGCGGGGGCGGCGTTTCGGTTTCTTCCCCTCGTTCTCGTTAGGGTGGAGAATTAGCAACGAAGCTTTTATGGAAAAAACGCAGGATTGGTTGAATAACCTGAAGCTCAGGGCATCCTACGGTCAGGTAGGTAACGATGTTTACATGGTGAACAACGTCAGGCAGCGCTTCCTGTACTTGGACAAGTGGGTGCAGCTAAGCAACGCCTACTACTTTGGGACAACCGGCAGCACCGGCATCTACGAAGGGCAGTACCCCAACTACGACGTAACGTGGGAGCGCGCCAACAAGTACAACGTGGGGCTTGAGTTTGGCCTGTGGAAGGGGTTGCTTGGCGGCAGCGTTGACTTTTTCCATGAGCGCCGCAACGACATCCTCACCGAATACCTCACCCGCCCGCAGTGGGTAGGAGTGGCTATGGCCGCCGGAAACCTTGGGCAAACTCAAAACCAGGGGTATGAAGTTGAGCTGCGGCACAACAACAGCGTAGGGAAGGACTTTGGCTACACGCTGGTTTTGACTTACTCCCATGCGCGAAACGAAATCCTGAGCATGGACGAGCCGGATTTGAAAACTTCCTACCGCAAGATGGAGGGGCATCCCATTGAGCAGTACATCGGGCTGGTGAGCGACGGATTTGTTACGTCGCAGGATTTGGCCGACCCTAATTTTCCGGTTTCGACCTACGGCAGCGTAAAGGTAGGCGACCTCAAGTACAGGGACATGAACGGCGACGGATTTATTGACGACCGCGACCAAACGGCAATAGGGTTTAGCAACATTCCCGAAAACACGTACGCCGTGAATTTGGGATGTACCTACAAAGGGTGGGGGCTAAGCGTAATGCTTCAGGGCGTAGATAACGTAAGCCGCTACTACGATGCGGAGGCAATGTTTGCCTTCGTAGGCGGGGGCAAGGTGAAGGAGCACCATTTGGGGCGCTGGAACCCGGCCTTGAGCGAAAGCGAAAATTTGGCAAATGCCACCTACCCCTTGCTGCACTACGACAGCTACGGAGAGCACAACCAGCGGTTGAGCTCGTTCGTCCTTAAAAACGGCGCTTTTTTGCGCTTAAAAAATATTGAGCTGAGCTATACTTTTCCTGTCCGCTGGATAAGCGCGGTAAAAATGAGCGAGTGCAGGCTCTTTATAAATGCAAACAACCTGATTACCTGGGACCATTTAGACGGCTTAACCGACCCCGAAAGCAATGGCTCCAACCGCTATCCGATAATGAAAACTGTGAACTTTGGTACAAACATTAAATTCTAACAATCATGAAGAAATACTTGAAAAAATACTTACGATATCCGGTTGTTGCAGGAATTATGTGCGTTGCGCTTCCTTCGTGCGAGGATGCGTTTGGCGATTTTCTGGAAAAACAGCCGAGCAATGAGCTGACGGAGAAGCAGGTATTCAGCGATTGGACAACAACCATGCAGCTGCACTTTGACACCTACAACTTTCTGCGCAACGGGGCTTGCCGTATCAACAATTCGTGGATGGATGCCGCTACCGACCTAGCCGAAACCAGCTACGCAAGCGGAGGCGTACGCACAACCTTCAACATTGGTAACTACTACGGCGCCGCCGGCGCGTCGGAGCTTATCGATACGTGGGAGCACTACTATCGGGGTATCCGCAAGTGCAACATGCTGCTGACAAGAATCGACAGCGTCCCGAAAGGCGCGGATTTGAGCGATGAAAAGTACGAAACGGACAAGCTGAACTACAAATCGGAGGCGCGTTTCCTGCGGGCTTACTTCTACTGGGAGCTTTTTCTGCGCTACGGAGCGATACCCATCGTGAAGGATGTGCTCGACCCCAACGGCGACTTGCTGACCGGGTACACCAATCGCCCCACGGTTAAATCTTTCGTGGTGGACTTCGTGCTGCAGGAGCTGCAAGCGTGCGAAAGCGGCCTGATGCCCTACGACGACGGCGTGAAGCCTGCCAACGCCGGACGCATCAGCCAGCCTATGGCAAGAGCGCTCTACTCGCGCATTATGCTCTACATGGCCAGCGAGCGCTTTAGCGCGGCATCCGGCATCACGTGGGAGCAGGCAGCCGGCGCTGCAAAAAGCTTTATAGATGATTTCGGCAGCAGCTACGAGCTGTTTACCGTAACGGAAGCTTCCGGAACAAACGGCGTGGCGGCCTACACAAATGCAATCTTGCGAACAACCTACGAGGGCAACAACAAGGAGGTTATCTTTTTCCGCAACGATGTGCAGGTTGGCTGGTCGAATATCCGAAACGATACGCCGGTGGGCGAGGGCGGCAACGGAGGCTTGTGCCCCTCGCAAAATTTGGTGGACATGTACGACATGAAGGACGGCGCTTCTCCCTTTGCACAGTACGACAAAACAGGCTCGCCTGTCTATAGTAGCGGAGTGTCCGCTCCCGCCGTCAACTCGGCAAGCGGCTACGATGACGCCTCTCCGTGGAGCAACCGCGACCCGCGCTTGGCCGCCACCGTTTTACATCACGGCGCGAGCTGGGGAAACGGAGTAATTAACGTGATTAAAGGTCAGCGAGATAACCCGACAGGCAACGCAAACGCTACGCCAACAGGCTACTATCTTCGCAAGTACGTTCCGGAAAATATCCTAAGCACCGTTCACACCGGAACAAGCTACCGGAATTGGATTATTATCCGCTATGCGGAAATCCTGCTGAGCTACGCAGAGGCAATGAACGAGGCAAGCGGGCCGGGCGGCGAAGTGTATGCTTACCTGAACCAAATCCGGCACCGCGCAGGCATCACAGGCAACGTGGAAGATAGAAGCGACCTGACTTCGTCGAAAGACAACATGCGCAGCTTCATACGGAAGGAGCGCACGGTAGAGCTTGCATTTGAAGACCACCGGGCGTGGGATGTACGCCGCTGGAATGTGGCGGTAGAAGCCCTGGCTCGCCCTGTATACGGAGTTGACGTTACTTCCTCGGCCTGCACCCGCAAGGTGGCGCAGGAAAGAGTGTTTGAGGAAAAGATGTATCTCTATCCTATTCCCGAAGCGGAAGTATGGAAAGCTAATATCGAAAATAATCCGGGTTGGTAATCTTTAAACCAAAAAATATGTGTACAACAACTATCAGTATCGTTAAAAAGTTGGCGGGAGCAAGTAAATTCCTGCTGATCATGCTGCTCCTTTCTGCGATAAGCTACTCTGCTGCGGCGCAGAGCGAGAGCAACGCCTTGCGGGGGCGCATTGTGGACAGCGAGGGCAACCCGATTGCCGGCGCAGTTGTGAACGTTGCCGAGTCGAGCCGTATCGCGCTGTCGGACGAAAACGGTTTTTTCGACTTGAAGAACGTAAAAAGCGCCGATGAAATTTGCGTCAGCAGCGCAGGCTACTTCAATAAAGCTGTTCCTGCGGAGTTTCGGGAAGATTTTCAAATCGTAATGGAGGCCGATTCGGATACCTACCTGCATACGATGCCTATTCCTTTCCTCCGTAAGCAGAAGAAGTTCATCACCGAGGCCACTTCGGTCGTTACGGGCGAGGAGCTGCAAAAGCACCCGATTACTGTACTCCAAAATGCCTTCACCTCAACGGTTACCGGCGTAGAAACCTACGAGTGGGCCAGCGAGCCGGGGTGGACAGAATCGGCGATATACATCAGGGGTTTGCGCACCATGAACCAGAGTGCGCGCAGCCCGCTCATCATCGTCGACAACGTAGAAAGAGACCTCTCCTTCCTCGACGCTTACCCTATTGAGAACATAACCATCTTGAAGGATGCCGCTGCATGTGCCATTTACGGCATGAGGGGCGCCAACGGCGCTATTCTGGTTACGACCAAGCGCGGTGAAGCCGGACGGACAAAAATCGACTTTACGCAGGAGGTGGGCTTCCAGATGCTGAGCAATAAAATGGAAACGCAAAACTCCTACAACATGGCCTTGACGCGCAATCAGGTGCGGTACTTAGATGGCTTAGACCCGATGTACTCGGACGAGGCTATCGAAAAGTATCGCCGCGTGAGCGCCGGCGAAACGCTGGAGGGAATGGACCGGTACCGCTACTTCAACACAAACTGGTACGAAGAGCTCTACCGCGAGCGCTCGCCCATGTACCGAACCAACCTCTCCATTAGCGGCGGCAACGAGCGTACGCGCTACTTCCTTTCGGCTTCTTACCTCCGCCATGAGGGTATGTGGAACGACAAGTGGACGGAGTACAACGACGGGTTCAGCACCCAGCACGTGTTAGACCGCTTCAACCTGCGGTCGAACATAGACATCGACGTCAACGACTTTCTGAACGTATCCTTAGACCTTGGAGGCCGTATCGACGATATTTCGCAGCCATACACAGGAGTGTTCAACATTGTTACCTTCGGCGCGGTGGAGGCCAACCCTATGGAGCCGGTCTATACGCCCAACGGCGAAATATACGCTTCGGCTACCGCCAACAACGCCGGACGCTTGCTTGCCTCGTCGGGGCTGGAGAAGAACCGGCGGCGTAACCTCTACAGCACGGTGAACGTAAACGGAGATTTGGGCAGCCTGCTTTCGGGGCTGAAGGCAAAGGCTACGGTGAGCTTCGACTCCTACGAAACGTTTGAATCGAGCCAAGAAAACAACGTCAACTCTTTCAACGACAGCTACACGTCGGATGACGTTAGCGACCCCTCGGAGTACGCCCTGACCCGCTTCTCTACCTATTCGGCGCTGGAGAACCCGCGCACCAACCCGCGCGAGTACTACTTCAACGTCAACTTCAACGCCGGATTGAGCTACGAAAAGCTTTTCGGAGAACATGCCGTGAATGTGCAGGCGTTTATTCGTACCTACCAAAATGTTACAAGCGGCTCCGAATCGTCTAACCGCTACCTGTCCTACAACGCGCAGGCCTCCTACGTGTACGGCAACCGCTACATCCTTGCCGGCAGCATTTCGCGGATGGCATCCGATAATTTTGCCCCCAACGAGCGCTGGGGCGTTTTCCCCGGCGGCTCGTTTGGCTGGGTTGTATCCGAAGAACCCTGGTTTAAGAATAAAAACGTTGACTTGCTAAAGCTGCGCGCCTCCTACGGACGTGCCGGGCAAGCCAACACCGGCGCAGGGCGCTATCCTTACCAGGGCGCCTACGCTTCGGGGGGAGGCTATAGCTTCGGAACTTCTCAATCGGGCGTTGGCGGTATTTACGAGGATAGAGCCGGCAACTCGAACAACAAGTGGGAAGTATCCGACATGCTGAACGTAGGCTCGGATTTTGATTTTTGGAGCAAAAAGCTGTACGGCGCCGTTGATGTGTTCAAGGAGTGGCGCTCCAACATCCTCGTAACCCGCGCTACGGTGCCCACTATTTTGGGGGTAACCGCTCCGCAGGACTCCTACGGCAAGGTCGAGAGCAAAGGATTTGAGGTAACGTTGGGGCACAGCAACCGTACCGGCAAGCTCAGCTACTACATCGAGGGAATGGTAACGTGGAATACCAACCAAATAACCGAAATGGACGAGCTGGAGCCTAACGTGCCCTGGCAGGCAAAAACGGGCAACCGCATTTTCGACAACACAGAGGTTGCCGCCATGTACGAAGGCGCTTTCAACAACGGAGTAGGCGGTTGGAACCAGTACCGCTTTGTGCAGTGGGCAAGCGACCCCAGCTTGGTTGCTTCCAGCCAGCAGGATGCGGTAGACCATCCGGAAAAATATCCTTACAACACCTCGTCGAGCGGCGCCCAGAAGCTGGGTACTGCCGTGTTTGAAGACCTGAACAACGACCGACAGATTGATGTGAACGATATGATACCTACCGGCTATACCATCATCCCAGAGCTCATTCCGAGCTTAACGGTCGGTTTTGAGCTGTACGGTTTCGACGCTCGCACCACGCTGACGGCTTACCTGAACCGCTCCGTGTTTCTGTCGCCCGCCGTAAGCTTCTCGGGTTGGAGCAATATGGGTACGCACGAAGTGGCCAAAGCGTGGGGGTACTATAACGACGACCCGACCGACCCGCGCAACATCAGCGCCGTTTACCCCAGGCCCACTTACGGCGGGTACAACGCCATAGACAGCGACCGCGGGTCGGGTACCTACAAAAACGACATCTGGATTAAAAACGGAAATTATCTCTCTTTCCGTAACATAGAAGTAGGCTATTCGCTACCCAAAGCTTTAATTGCCAAAATCAGCATGACTAACTGCCGTATCTACTTCAGCGGGTACAACATGTTTACATTTAGCAAGCTGCCGGACGGCACAGACCCCGAAAAGCCAATGAGCTACTGCTGGTGGTATCCTAAAACCCGCTCGTTCTCCTTTGGCGTCAACATCGGTTTTTAATCTCTTAATACAACGTGAATTATGAATAGTAATAAAATTAAATTCTATCTGGCAGCAGCAGGCTTGCTTTTTTTCGGGTACTCCTGCAACGACTATTTGGATAAGGAGTATGATATTTCCATGTCGGAAGATCAAGTATTTGGCAGCAAAGAAAATACGCAAGGGTTTCTGGCCAACATTTACACCAACCTGCCGGATGTTTTTGCCGGCTACACAGACGGGCAGTTCCTGGGCGCTTCGCGCGACTGCATGACGGACAACGCCATTTCCTACTGGGATGTACACTACTACCACGCCGTGCTCACCGACGGATACTCCGCCTCCAACCACCCGCTGCTTGGCTTCTGGCAAAATAACCTCTCCGGCATACGCAAGGCCAACCAATTTCTAAAAAACGTAAAGGCCGAAGTGGTTGGCAATACGGAAAGAGCGGACGACGATAGCAAGCTGTTTGAGCGCTATACGAGCGAGGCCAAGCTGCTGAGGGCTATTTTTCACTTCAGCATTGTATGCTGGTTTGGAGATGCCCCGATTATTGCCGAGGACGAAAATGGGGTGCCTGTTGTGTTCGACTTGGGCGCTCCGGAAGCCATGAACATGTCGCGCACAAACGCCGCAGACGCCCTGAAGTGGATAGCCGACCAGTGCGACTTGGTAAAAGATGACTTGCCCTTCCGCTACAGCAACGAAACCGAGAATTGGGGGCGCGTAAACGGAGCGGCGGCCTACGCATTGAAATCAAGAGCCTTGCTGTATCGCGCTTCCAAGCTGCATAACCCCGCTAACAATACCGAGTATTGGGGAGAAGCTGCTCAGGCAGCCCGCGATTTTATTTCAAAAAATAACGGGCAGAGTGTTCCTTACGCGCTGTATAGCACAGGCAATACCGGAAACGACTACTACCAATGTTTTGTAACGAACCCTGTTTACAACAACGAGTACATACTTTGCCGCTCTGTTTGGAGAACCTACGATATTGAGCTGTTCTTGGCGCCCTGCGGATTTACCGGAACGGTAACCTCTACGGGAAGAACCAACCCTACCCAAAATCTGGTGGACTGCTACGAAACAATCAACGGTTTGCCCATTGACCAGGACAACACGTATGATCCGCAAAACCCATACGCCAATCGCGACCCGCGCTTGGAGCAAACCATCCTGCACCAAGGCTCCATGTGGGGCGATGTGCAGCAGGAAGAGCGCCGGGCGGTAGATGTTTCCCAGCCCGGTGGAGCAGACTATCAAGCCCTACACGGAGGTACGCTGACCGGATACTATACCAAAAAGTTTTTGACCAACATGTCGTTTAAAAGTCCGAGCGCGCCAAACCATTCCTGCCCCATCTTCCGCTACGGCGAAATATTGCTGAACGCGGCGGAAGCGGTCAACGAGGCCGAAGGCCCGGCAAATGCCTACCAATACATCAACGACCTGCGCGCGCGGGTAGGCATGCCGCCCTGCGCAAGTATGACACAGGAGCAGCTGCGCGACCGCATCCGCAACGAGCGCCGTATTGAGCTGTGCTTTGAAGATCATCGCTTTTTCGACGAGCGCCGCTGGATGATTTTTGAGGGGCAAAGCGCAAGCGCAGAGGTCGGCCTGCCGTACTACAAGCAGTACTACAACTTATACGGCGTTGCGGTAACCACTCCCGATAACCCTGTTTACACCTACGTTGCAGCTCAGAAGCATCCGACCCGCACGTTCAACAGCCCCAAAAACTATTTCTTCCCCCTGCCAAACGACGAGGTGAAGCGCGCCCCCAATTTAAAGCAAAATCCGGGATGGGAGCTGTGAGGGAATTAGGAATTAAGAATTAAGAGCTGAAGTTTTCCACCCTTGTTAAATATAATGATAACAAAGGGTTATAAGACAAATAAAAATATAATTTTATAATAATGAGCGAATTAATAATTGCAAATTAGATATTTCAAAAGTGCGTTTGCCGTCCCGTAGAGCCTGCCCCGAGCGTAGCCGAGGGGGACGGAATATGGGTAAAAAATGACGTGCAACGTATTGTTAATTGATGTTCCGTCCTTACGGGACGGGACGGGACGGGGCGTGGCGGGGGGATAACCGATTTTCTACCAACATTCCGTTCCTACGGGACGGCGCAAGCATCTATGACAAATTGCACGCAAGTAAAAAATCCTTACCTTTGCAGCCAAAGAGGAAGCTTTTATATTAATGCAATTTGCCATACGCTCGCCTATTCGCGTAATTCGTAATTCCTAATTCCTAAATATTCGTAATTCGTAATTCCTAATTCTAATGAAAAGTGTCTTTTGTCTTTTCTCGTTTCTCCTCATTATTGCCTCCTGCAACAAGGAGAAAAATTCGGCTATCGGAGGAGAAAATTCTTTGGACAGTACCGTTGTTGTTGTTGACGACGACGACGACGATGATGAAGCAAAAAACTTCGAAGCGCCAACTTACGCGGACGATTACAGCGCGGTTGGCAGCTGGGCGAACCGGAGCAGCTGGAATTTGGCAAATGTTCACGACCCAACCGTAGAAAAGTGCGGAGAGTACTACTACATGTACAGCACCGACGCCTCCTACGGCAATGTACACGCAGGGCACGGACATTTTCCCTACCGGCGCTCGAAGGATTTGGTCAGCTGGGAATTTCTCGGCATGGCGATGGCTACCACGCCTGCATGGGTGAAAGATTCGCTGAACAATATCCGGCAGCGCCTCGGCCTCGCGCCGATAGCCAATCCGGTGTACGGCCACTGGGCGCCGGTGGTCAGAAGAGTAGGGGACAAATACCGGATGTACTACAGCATCCCCGTTGATAACTACATCAGTAGCGGATTGCCGAATACGGCTGCCAACTTCGATGGCTCGTGGACGGAGCGCGCCTTTATTGGCTTGATGGAGGCTACCGATTTGGCTTCCAACAATTGGGAGGACAAAGGAATGGTTGTTTGCTCATCTACCGACATTGGCCTTAACTGGTTACGTCCGAATTTGAGTAACTGGAGCGCTTACTTCAAGTGGAACGCCATCGACCCCTCTTTCTTGATAGACAAGGAAGGAAAGCACTGGCTCATATACGGCTCATGGCACTCGGGTATTGTAGCGCTGGAGCTCAATCCGCAAACCGGAAAGCCGGAGCGCCTGGAGAATGAGCCGGACGGCTACGGTATCCGCATTGCCCGCCGCGAAAACCGAGACGCCAACCGCTGGCAGGCGCAGGAAGCGCCGGAAATTATATACAACCCGCAAACCGATTACTACTACCTCTTTCTTGCTTACGACGAGCTTTCGGTGGCGTACAACACGCGGGTTTGCCGCTCAAGGAGCGTTACGGGGCCTTACCTGGGCTACAACGACGCAAACATTACGCAGGGAGCCGACTGCTTCCCGATTTTGACGCATCCCTACCGCTTCAGTGGCCACTCGGGCTGGGTGGGCATTTCGCATTGCTGCGTCTTTAAAAATCCTGATACCGGCGAATGGTTTTACGCCTCGCAGGGGCGGCTGCCCGAAAATACCGGCGGAAACGCTTACAGCAACGCCATCATGATGGGGCACGTGCGGGCAATCCGGTGGACGGAAGACGGCTGGCCTGTTGTCATGCCGGAGCGCTACGCGGGAGTGCCCGCCGCCCCCATCGCGGAGGAGGAGCTGGTTGGCGCGTGGGAGAATATATTCCTGAACTACAGCTGGAGGCAGCAGCAGTCCTCTTCGAGCATGGTGCTGACGCAGGACAAAAAAGCCTCCGGCGCTATCACGGGAAGCTGGTCGTACGATGCCGCCTCCTGTACGCTAACCGTAGGGCAGCACCGCCTCTACCTGCAACGGGGGCTCGACTGGGAAGCAAATCCGCGCGTACCAACTATCGTGTACGCCGGGTTAACGCCGCAGGGAGTATCCATCTGGGGAAAGAAAAAATAACATTATCATCAAAATAACATTGTCATTAAAATAATATTATCATTAAAATAACATTACCATTAAAATAACATTATCATTAAAAAAAACAAAGCACAATGAAAAAATTTGCCTTTTGCTATTTGGCTTGCGCCGCAATGTTGTTGCCCTTTGCCCAGGGAGTAACGGCGCAGCAAGCTTATGAGCTCCGCTTAAACGCGCAAAAAGTTGGCGCTCCCGTACATGCCACCATGTACGGGCTATTTTTCGAGGACATCAACTTTGCCGCCGACGGCGGGTTGTACGCCGAGATGGTCAAAAACCGCTCATTCGATTTTCCGCAAAGCCTGATGGGGTGGAAAACCTTCGGCAACGCTACGGTAAAGACCGAGCAGCCGCTTTTTGAGCGAAATCCGGCCTACGTTGTGCTGGCTTACGCCGGACACGACCACAAGCAAACGGGGCTGGAAAACGAGGGATTTGTGGGGATGGGGTTTAAAAAAGAGGCAGCATACCGCTTCTCCGTCTGGGCAAAAACGGTGGACGCTGCGGAGCCTCAAAAAATACGGGTAGAATTTATCGGCGCAGGCAGCGATGTGATTGGGCGAGAAGAGCTGGTTATCGCCTCTCCCGACTGGGAAAAGTACACGGTTACCCTCCGGGCGCGCGCTACCGACGAAAAAGGGTGCCTACGCATATTCCTGACAACAAAAGGCGCTATTGCCGTTGAGCATGTTTCGCTTTTCCCCGAAGATACGTACAGGGGGCGCGAAAACGGGCTGCGAAAAGACCTCGCCGAGCTGCTGGCCGGCTTACAGCCCGGCATATTCCGCTTTCCCGGCGGGTGCATCGTGGAGGGAACAGATCTTGCTACCCGCTACAATTGGAAAAACAGCATTGGGCCGGTAGAAAATCGTCCGGTGAACGAAAATCGCTGGCACTATACTTTCCCTCACCGCTTTTTCCCCGACTACTATCAATCCTACGGCTTAGGTTTTTATGAGTTTTTTCTTTTTTCGGAAGATATTGGCGCGGAGCCGCTTCCCGTGCTATCCTGCGGGCTGGCTTGCCAGTTCCAAAACGACGGCGAGCGCTGCCATGTGCCGGTAGATAAGCTGGAGGATTACGTCCAGGATGCCTTAGACCTGATTGAGTTTGCCAACGGCGACGCTGCCACAAGGTGGGGAAAAATCAGGGGAGAGATGGGGCATCCCGAGCCTTTCGGCATGAAGTACATTGGGATAGGCAACGAGCAGTGGGGTAGGGAGTACATTGAGCGCCTGGAGCCTTTCGTGAAGGCAATCAGGGCAAAATACCCCGACGTAAAAATTGTGGGAAGCTCCGGCCCCTCCTCCGACGGAAAGGAGTTCGACTACCTTTGGCCGGAAATGAAGCGGCTGAAAGTCGATTTGGTGGACGAGCATTACTACAAAGACCCGGAGTGGTTTCTCAAGAGCGCCGCTCGCTACGATGCCTACAGCCGGAAAGCGCCGGCAGTATTTGCCGGAGAATACGCCTGCCACCTTCCCCGCCGCGCTAACAGCTTTTACGCTGCCCTGTGCGAGGCAGCCTTCATGACCGGCCTGGAGCGCAACGCCGACGTGGTGCACATGGCTACTTACGCTCCCTTACTGGCGCATGTGAGCGCCTGGCAGTGGCGCCCCGACATGATATGGTTCGACAACCTGCGCTCGGCAAAAACGCCCAGCTACTACGTTCAGCAGCTCTACTCCCTGAACAAGGGTACGCACGTAATGCCGCTGACGCTGAACCAAAAAGCAGCTACCGGAGAAAGCGGCCTGTACGCTTCGGCTGTCTGCGACCAGGCGGAAAGCTGCTACATCGTCAAAGTAGCCAACACATCGCAGGAGGACAAAGCGATACGCCTCGTCCTGGACAACGTAAGCAAAAAAACGCGCCTCCAGCCGGAGGTAGAAGTCATCGTCCTGGAGGCAGAAGCCAATCAGGAGAACACGCTCGACCGCCCCGAAGCAGTCGCCCCGAAAGTATCCTCCGCCTCGCTATCCGGCAACATTTTGCAGGCGGCTATTCGCGCTGAAGCTTTTGTCGTTTATAAAATTAGGTATCAGTAGAGCCCATTTTTCAACCTTGATTTACAGATGTTTGTGGTTACAAAAATAAGGTAAATAAGGTTTTTGAATTTGTTGTTACGCTTGGCGCTACTAAGGCAGCCTTTACACTCTCGCTTATACCTTGCTATATCTAAATTTGTACCCTCATTTGTACCCTCATTTGTATCCTCATTTTTGGCATGAATTACATCGAGAAAAGTAAGCTTGAGTATGTTATTTGCTTCTTTCCATGCAGGCATTTTAAAACCGTTCTTTTTACAATCCGCCAGCATACGGATGCTTCCCGAACCTGCAAAACATGGACAATACAGCATTTTATATGTATTTTAAATAAATTATCTTATCTTCACGTAGTTTAATATTTTTAATTTTTTCAGCTATTTAGAAATATATATCTTTGCCCCCCACTTACGATTGTTGATTATTTGTTGATTAGTTGTTGATTGTTTGTTCAAAAAAAACAGCTGTCGCACTAATTTTACCGCTTATAGTATTCATTATAAATAGAATAAATCAATAATGAAGAAATGGTAAATAAAGCAGCGGTTGGCTTCACGCGGTGACTATTGGCTAATATGATATTAGCTAAGTTACCTGCAATAGCTAAAAAACAAGTTCGCGGGTATACCGCCGCCAAAAAAACGGTATCTCGACAGCTCAACTTATTCGATTTACTCGATTTATTCAACAGATGTTAAGTAACTTAACAGATTAAGCATTTATAGCAAAGAACGATGAAAACAAACTTATTTTCGATTTGGCATACAATGCATACAGCGGGAAAGACCTGCCTGCTGACGGTAGCCGCACTATTTGGCGTATGCTTAAACGCTTTTGCCGACGGTACTATCGACATCAATAGCCCGGCTTCCGGCAGCGGCTACACGTGGGGCGGCGCTACGCTAACCATCACCGGCAACGGTACCTACACTTTCACCGGCGAAGCCGCTGTCCCTACCCTCAACTTTCGCATTGCGACAGCTACCAACCTCACAAACGTAAGCATTATCCTCAACGACGTAAATATCAAAAGTACCAACTGCGCCTTTAGCATTGGCAGCGGAACAACGGTGAGCTTGACCCTGAAAGGCACAAACAATCTTGAAAGCGGCTACG
>JAISGH010000186.1 GCA_031263185.1 Prevotellaceae bacterium
AAACCGATCATACAGCTATCTATTTCTACCAACATTTTGTGCCTAACGGCACAAAAATAGAACGAAAATATTTTTATGTGAATATCACATTCTTGACACCCCACCCTACGGGATGCCAACAGCCACCGGAACGTTGCCTTTTCTACCGAGCGATTCATTCCTACGGAATGAGCAAAAACGACAATTTGAAATACACCCAATAAAATCCGGAAAGCGTTTAGGGGCCAAAAATAAAATAAATAAGGTTGGATGAGTGTGTTACCATGTTTTTCGTGCTACTACTAAGGTTGCCGTTAAAGCCCAATAGGGTTTTTACTTATGCCATCCCCCTCAACGTTTTGCCGTAAAAATTTGCTATCTTTGCAAAAAATGTTGTGCGTTGCAGCACATAAACCACAATAAATAAAAACCCTTCGCATATGAAGAAAGCATTATTTTTGGCGGCGGTGGCGATGGCGATGTTTGCTACTGCTGCAAAAGCCCAATCGGGCGAAAAGAACTTTATTGACCAGCCGTACATTGAGGTAACGGGCAGGGCCGAAAAAGAGGTCATACCCGACGAAATTTACCTCAAAATCGTTATCAACGAAAACGACAACAAGGCCAAGCAGCCGCTTGAGCAGCTCGAAAGCAAAATGATTGCCGCCCTGTCCAAGCTGGGCATAAACGTTTCAAAAGATTTGGCGGTAAAGGATTTGTCCAGCTCATTCAGGCAGTACTGGTACAAAAGCAGCGATATTTTTGCGTCCAAGGAGTACCAGCTGCTGGTGAGCAGCGCTGCTATGGCGGGCAAGGCGCTGCAGGAGCTTGAGCTGCTCGGCATCTCGAATATTTCCATCGCCAAAGTTGACCATTCGGAAATAGAGAAGCTCAGGCGTGAGGTGAAAATCAGCGCAATGAAAGACGCCAAATCGAAAGCGGCCGACTTGCTGCAGGCCATTGACCACAAAGTTGGCCGTGCGCTATGGGTGCAGGAGGTTGACCGTATGCCATACCGCGCCTCCTTTCCGGTAGCGCGGGCAAAAATGCTATCTGCCAACGCTGAGGCAGCCGTGGCGCAGCAACCCGAAGTTGAGTTTGAAAAAATTAAGCTGGAGTACACCGTTACGGCACGATTTGCAATAGAGCCATGAAGGTAGTGCGCGACATTTTCCTTGACTTTGTCAACCTTATCTACCCCAGCTGCTGCGAAGCCTGCGGTATGCTGCTGGTAGCGGGAGAGCACGTGCTGTGCTCCTCCTGCCGCTACAAGCTGCCGCGCACCAACTACTGGCTGCAAAAGGGAAATCCGGTGGAGCAGATTTTTTGGGGGCGCGTGCCGGTGGCGAACGCCTGCTCGCTGTTTTTCATGGGCAAGGGCAGCAGCTACCGCAAGCTGCTGCACAGCCTCAAGTACCGCAACAAGCCGCAAATTGGCGTGGCGCTGGGGCAGCTGCTGGGCAACGAGCTTGCAAAGGTTGCCGATTACGCCGACGTTGAATTTATCATGCCCATCCCGCTGCACGTCAAGCGGCAGCGAAAGCGCGGCTACAACCAGAGCGAAAAAATTGCCATCGGCATTTCGCAAGCCATCGGCAAGCCGCTGCTGACGGATGCCGTTTTTAGGCAGCAGTACAACGAAACGCAAACGAAAAAAACGCGCGAGGAGCGCTGGAGCAACGTATCCGAAGTTTTTGCCGTGCGCCCCAACGCCGCAGCCCGGCTTGCCGGCAAGCACATTCTCCTCGTTGACGACGTGCTCACCACCGGCGCTACCATCGAAGCCTGCATTGCCACAATCCTCAAAGCCGCCGACTGCAAAATCAGCGTGGCTACGCTGGCGGTAGCAAAGTAGCGCTGCCTATCCGCTTTTCTGCCTCGCCTGCAAAGGTCAGCGTTTTTTCCTGCCACTTCGGAAAATGCTTTGGGCTTTTGCCGCGCAGCCTGTCCATTTTTTCCGGCAGCTCGGTCAAGTCGGTCAGCCCCAGCTGGGCAAACATGGGAAGCATCTTGTGGCAGAGCGCCTGCGCCGCCCGAAAATCACCTTTTCTTACATGCCGGCGGAGCAAATTGAGGTTGCGCGCAGTATCGGCTACAAACACCTTCACCACTTCTCCGGCGGCCTCTCTGTCGCCGCCAAAAAAGTCCAGCAGCGAAGCAGCGTTGCCGTCAACCGGTTGGGGGGCAAGATTTTCGTCGGCAGCTCTTTTTTCGGGTAGCTCGGCAAGCAAGCTCATCGAAAATGGCTTTGGCAGGTAGCCGTCAAAGCCCTCTGCTATGGCTTTTTCGCGCGAAAAATCGCTGTACGCCGTCATCACAAAAACAGGAATGGAGGGCGACGTTTCGCGCACTTTCAGCAAAATGTCCTTTCCCGAAATATTTTTCATGTTCATGTCGGTGAGCACCATATCAAATTCCGCAAGCTGAGGAAGTTGCCCCTCAAATTCCTGCCAATTTTGGCACGTAGTAACCGTATTGCCCAGCCTTCGCTGCATTTCCTCCAGCATGGCGAGCAGCGTAGCGTCGTCGTCCACCACCAGCACGCGGCGGCTTTTTCCGGCGGCGGTAACCTCCGGCGCTTTTTGCAGCTCAACCATTGCTGCCGACGCTTTTTCGACCGGCAAGGTAAGCTCTACCTGCGTACCCAAATCCTCCTGTGAGCGGATGCAAATCTCGCCCTGCAAAATTTCCAGCAACCCTTTTACAACAAACATCCCCATCCCGCTCCCCTCAACAATGGGGCGGCCGTTTTCGACCTGCAAAAAGGGCTTGAAAAGATTTTCAATTTTCGCCTCCGGTATGCCGATACCCGTATCTTCGACCTTAAAGCGCAGCGTACTGCCATCTTCCCACGCGCTCAGGGTAACTTTTCCTTTCGGGGTATACTTCACAGAATTTGAAACGAGGTTTACGATGATTTGCTTCAACTTTAGCCTGTCGGACACAACATGCCGAAGTTCACTGACTTCGCACTTGTGCTCAAACGCAAGCCCCCTGTGCATGGCAAGCGGGGCAAACATTGCCACCACTTCACGGCACAGCTCCTGCACGCCGAAAGCGCTACGGTTCAGCCGCAGCTTGCCCTGCTCAAGCCCCGAAAAATCGAGCAGGTTGGTCAGCAGCAAAAGGATGTACGTTCCCGAGCTTTGCATTGAGGCAAGCTGCTGCTGCTGCTTTGGCGGGAGCTTCTCATCTTTCCAAAGCTCCATGTAGCCCAGCATGGAGGTTAGCGGCGCCTTAATGTCGTGCGATACCGAGAGCAGCAGGTTATGCCGGCTGTTCATCAGCTCTTCGGTGCGCTTTTTTTCCTCCTCCAGCGCTCTGCGGGTAGAGTAGCTCTTGTTTACGTCAACAATTATCATTAAAACGAATAGCAAAACCAGCAGCGACAGCGCCACGCTAACAACAACGGAAAACAGGTAGTTGCTCTCTACCTGCTGCTTGTTTTTTTGAATTACGCCGAGCGTAGAGTCCAGCGTTTGCCGGTGCAGCTTGATGAGCAGCGCCGATATTTCCTGCGATACCTCCTGGTCGGTAGCAACCAGCTGGTTTACCTGCCGCTCTATGGATTTTAACCTCCGGGCGTAGCCTTTGCTCGTCTGCTCCGACATCTCCCGCATCCCCGACAGCGTGGACAGCATGGACAGCGTATCAACCAAAACGTTTCGCAGAGTATTTGTTTGCATGGTGGTTACTACGTTGTACACCTCTTTTTTGGGTGTCGGCGAAGAGGAAAAAATGCTTCCGATTTTTTGCCAAAAGTTTTTTTTCGATTCCTCCGGCTCAACTTCCTGTACCAGCGTATCCTGATGGATGACCGTAACCACGACCGAATCGGTTGTTACCGGCGGAGTGTAGCTTTGGAGCCAGCCAACGAGCGTATCGGCTTTGTCGTACCGGCTAAAGTACCCGGCGAGCTTCGAAATGGCAGCCTCCTTTTTTTGCAGCAAAAGAATGATGTCGTGCAGGGTTTTGAACTGCGTAGAGTCGCTGGACAGGGAGATGAGCGAGTCTATCTGCTGCCCTACGGCGGGCAGCGCTTCCTGAAATTGCCGGTAGTAGCATGGGTTGCTGGAGAACAGGTACAGGTTTGCCGCCGACTGCGCCTGCTGCACCGACGCCGTCAAGTCGTCGGTTAAGGAAAGGATGAGGTTGTGGTGCTCTACGTTTTGCTTCTGGCGGTCAATGCGGGCGTCGAGGTGGTAAATGTACAACACCATCCCAATGCAGGCCGCCGGCACAAGGAGGTAGCCCAGCGCAGCCTTAGCGCGAATTTTATGCTCAATACTTTTTTTCATGGAAAGTTTCCTTCATGGGCAAGAATCGTTTGTCATGCAACGCCACCCGCTTTATGTAGATTACCTTGTCTTTTAATCTCGAAATGACGAATTACGATAATGATAATGCCGTACAAGTATTTGAGATTATTGGTATAGTGACAAAATATTAATAAAATAAGTATTCTATATTATTAATATTCACCTCATTAACAGTTTCGGACAGATACTAAATATAAGGATTTATAATAGTGAGTGCATTTGCGATTACCTGCTTATGCTGTAAATCTTCCGAATACAAGTAACTGCAATTGGTTTCAAGCGCGGCGGCAATAATTAGGCTGTCATAAAAAGAGAATTGATACCGAGCGGCGATGTTGCAGGCTTTAAAAACGGTGTCCTGCCGGTTGAGATAAAGTACATCATTATCCAAAATACATTCTTGCAGGGTTTGTGCAATGGCGCTGTAGCCTATTTTGAATTTCCGAGATAAAGCGTTAGCAACCTCCTGTAATACCTGCGTACTAATTATCGTACTATTTTCTTTAATCAGTTGTCGTGATATCAGTTGTTTGGTTTTTTCCGTATCGGAGTAAGCATATATGATTATATTGCTATCAATAAATACGTGGCTATCTGGCATTGGCTTCATCCCTGTCAAATTTGTAATTACGGGTATCAAGCGTAATGCTGTTGAAAGTTACTTTCTTTTCAGAAAGTTCTTTGTGGGCGAGTGATTTCGCATTACCGAAGTAGCGCATTACTGCCATGATAATTTTTTCATCTGTTTCGTTGAGGATGCTGCGGGCTAACTCTGCCTTTTGGACATCAAAAGTTAAGGAATTCATTGCGTTATGGTTTATTAATGATGCAAATATAGGCGTTTTTTTCCATTCGGCAAATTCCGGAGCGCCTTGGTTATAGTTTGAGGGGGAAAAATTTTAGCCAAAAAACATGATTTTCACAAAACTTTGTATATCTTTATTGCTTCTTTGAGTCAGGCTAATTAAACATGAAAATATCAGATATACAGCATACTGTTGGGCAAGAGTTGGGAAAGTTTGAGCCGTTTTTCCGGCAGCATCTGCAATCGCCCGTGCCGCTGCTATCCTCCATAACCAACCATATTTACCGAAGTAAAGGTAAGCGGCTGCGCCCGCTCCTCGTGTTTTTGTCGGCAAAGCTCAACGGCGAAATTTGCCAAAAAACCTACGCCGGCGCGGCAATGATGGAGTTGCTCCACACGGCTACCCTGATGCACGACGACGTTGTGGACGACGCCGATAAGAGGCGAAACAGCCTGTCAATAAAAGCCCTGTGGGATTCTAAAAAGGCGATTTTGGCGGGCGATTTTTTGCTGTCGTGCGGCGTGTTGGCTGCGCTTGAACACCAAAGTGT
>JAISGH010000215.1 GCA_031263185.1 Prevotellaceae bacterium
ATCTGGGGGTTATGCACGGAGAACGCCTCCGGCGTTGGGAGCGACCGCCTTTTCACACAGCCTCCAAAGGAGAGGGGAGAGGGACATGATATTCGGCGCCAGCCTCCCCCTCTCCTTTGGAGAGGGGCCGGGGGTGAGGTCTCTACGGCTTTTATATCCGTTATATGTTATTTATTTCTCATCCCTTAATTACAGGTTAGGGGAAATCCTAAAAACTCCCTCAAATGAGGTAATGAGGTTAATGTACATCCTTACTCTCCTTGCTACTGAGGTTGTTTTGTTTAGAAAATGAGGTAAAAATGAGGTTGCACCCTCAAAAGAACCTCATTCACAACCTGACCCTCGAAAAAAAACCTCATTCCCAACCTAATTTTTCTTACAAAACAACCTCAGTAGCAGCAATAGGTTACGAATTTCTCCATAACCTAATTACCTAATTTTAATAAAGTTGAATTTTTAAGAGTTCTCTTAGAATTTTAATTTTTATAGCTATCTTGTTATCATCGCATAAAAATAAATTGACTTAAACTCTAATCTTTCCTCCCCTTCCCTTCCCTTTAGGCACGTCATTCCAAGTGCAGCTCGGAATGACATGCCCAAAGGGGAAGGGAAGGCGAAGAGAGTAACCGGGCCAAAAATTAGTAGCCCGGATTTTGTATTTTTTGCTTTTCGGCATCCGTCAGCGCCACCCCATTTTGGGTAACAGCGTCGAGGAACGACTGCGGTATTGGCCGCCGGTAGTGCGTATTGCCGTCAAATGCCGCTCCGGGAACCGTGCTGCCATCGTTGAAAGCCCTCCAGCGCTTTTCCAGCTGCATGGTTCTCGCCAAGTCCGGCCAGCGGAGCAGCTCGCCCATCAGCTCGCGGGAGCGCTCGTTCAGGATAAACACCAAAAATTTATCGGCATCGGAGGTTGCGCCCAAAACATCGTAAAATTCGCGCGTAGAGCTGAGCACATCGCTCACGGAGCTGAGCTGCAAAGCTGCTTTGGTCGCAGCGGTTGTAGCCTGCATATCGTTGTTGGACTCGTAGTACGTGTTGGTTTCCGAGTAAACGGGAAATCCCGTACCGCTGCCGTGCCCGGCGGTGTTGGTTTTATACGCCTGCCCGCCGTCAACGTGCTTGCTGCGGTCTTCGCCGTCACTGTAGCCGGCTCTTTCCCGCAGGTCGTTGATGTACTCCAGCGCGTCGCTGTACTTATTTTGCCTCCCCAAAGCTTCGGCAACCATCAGGTAGTCTTCGGCAGAGCGCGCCAAAATACCGTCCCTCCGCCCGAACTGGTCGGCAACTGTTGGGCGCGACCCGTCGCGGAATTTGCTCAGGGCTACGAAGCGCGCCCGCCAGTCGCCGGCTTCGTAGTAGCCAAAGTTACCGTGCTTGCCGATTAGCGCTTGGGTTTCTCCGCTGAAGTAGCGAACAAACATGTGCGGAGCGCGGTACTTAATGTTATCGGCTGTGTAGCGGCTATCGCTCGCATCGTTCACAATGTACAAAGCCGCTTCCTCGCCGCCGACAAATCTGGAGGTGTCGCTTGTTTTTCCGGCCGGAGCGTAGCCGCTCTCCCACTTGGGCGCTGCGCTCGGATTGTTGCAGCGGTAGCTGGTGATGAAGCTTTTCCAAAAGCGGGAATCGTTTACGCGGTCGTAAATATCCAGCGCGTAGTTGGTTGTCCGCATACGGCTGAACTCCCTGTCGCCCGAAATATCGCGCTTTAACCCTGCCAGCGTTTGGTAGATGGACGGGTAGTACAGATGAACCTGGTTGCCGTAGCGCCCCTGTGAAGCAGCTTCGCTGGAGAACTGCGCCGCCAGCACCACCTCCGTCGCCCGCTCGTTTGCGCCGTTAGGCTCCGTATAATCCCAGAGCTCAACAAAGTCGCTGCACAGCGGATGCGCTGCAATTACCTCCTTGCCGTACTTGATTACGTTTTCGAGGTCGGCAGCCTTGTAGGCAGCGTTCCACGAATCGTTGATTTCGCTGGCGCGAAACAGGCTGGCCTTGGCCAAATAGTGCGCGGCAGCCCACTTAGTCAGCCTTCCGGGTTCGGACGGGGTAGCCGGCAGCAAGTCGTAGGCGCTCTTCAGGTCGCTCACAACGAGCTCGTAGCACTCCTCCGGCGTATTACGGCTAAAATCGGTTTGAGGGCCTTCAATAACGCCTTTTACCAAAGGAACGCCGCCAAACTGGCTTACCAAAACGAGGTAGTTAAACCCTCTCACAAAGTAGCCTTCGCCCAAGCGGATATTGTAGCCGGCGCTCTCTGCGCTGTAGAACTTGGGGACGTTGCTTATCAGCAAATTTGCAGAGGATATGCCGCCGTACATGTTATCCCAAACCGGCGCCAGCTCGGTTCCGTTTGCAGGGTTGAGGCTGGAGTTGTAGTTATTCCACATTGACTTTATGTCGTCGCTTCCAACCGACATTTCATCGGTCCCGTAGTTGGTCAGGCAGTAGGCCCACTCGTAGTTGAAGTGGAACTCAAACGTTTTGTACATGCCTGTTGCCAGCTTGTCCAGCCCTTCCTGCGTTTCAAAGCTTTGGGTGCTGTCTTTGGTAATCAGCTCTTCTTTGAGAAAATCTTCGGAGCAGGCAAAAGCAATACCCAATCCTGCGACCATAATCGCGCGTATGTATTTATGTACTTTCATGTGTTCAAATGTTTTTTACGATTAAACTGTTTTTTTATAAGCGTCAAAATCCAATATTCAGCCCCACCACGAAGCTTCTGTTGAACGTAGAGCCGGTCATATTTGTGTCGATGTACAAATCAGGGTCGAGGTAGTCCACCTTGGAGTAAATCAGGCCGGGGTTAACGCACTGCACGTATATCTTCAAGGCGGCGAGGCTGAACTTTTTCAGCGAGCTTGGGGAGAAGCTGTACCCCAGCGAAATGTTCCTCAGCTTGATAAACGAGCCATCCTGGTAGTTCATCGAGCTTTTGTACGTGTCGCCGTTTTCGCCGTTCACGCCCGGCGCGTAGTAGCGGGCATTTTCGTTGGCGCCTGCTATCCAGTAGTCCAGCTGCCGCATGGCAAAGCGCCCCGAAAGGGTTTCTGCGCCGGCAAGAATTTTATGCCCAAAGCGTCCGAACATGAAGAACGACAGCTCGAAATTCTTATACGAAAGCGTATTTTGAAATCCGCCCGACCAGCTGGGCTGCGATTTCCCTACCACCTGTCGGTCGTAGTTCTGGTCAATCTTGCCGTCGGGTACTCCGTCCGGCCCGCTGAGGTCTTTTACCTTGATTTCGCCCGGTACTCTGCCGTACGTGGCGGCTTCTTCGGCTTCGTCCGTTTTCCAAATGCCGTCGTAGGCAAAATCGTAGTAAACTTTCAGCGGTTGGCCGACTATCCACGGCCATGTGCCGTCGCCGTTCAGGTTTTCCAACGCTCCGTTGGTAAGCTCCGTAATCTCATCCTTATTGGCCGAGAAGGTCAGCGAAGATTGCCAAATAAAATCTTTGCTTTTGATATTTACCGTGTTCAGCGTAACGTCAACACCCTTGTTTTTTGTTGCGCCTACATTTGCCCAGGTAGCGAGGTATCCTGTTAGGGCGGGCAGCGCCTGCTCCATCAGCAAGTCGCTGGTTTTGGACTGGTACAGGTCAACCGAGCCGCCAATGCGCCCCTTGAGCAGCGAGAAGTCCAGGCCAAGGTTGACCTGCGCCGTTTTTTCCCACTGCAGCTCCTTGTTTGCCATGGCCACCTGATCGGCGGCGGCAAGCGACGGGTCGTTGGCAACCATGCCCACCGCCGTGGCGCCGCCAAAATGGTAGAAGTTGCTCACCACCCCGCCAAGCGTGGCGTACGAGTCTATGGCCGAGTTGCCGGTTACGCCGTAGCCAAGGCGCAGCTTGAGCTGGCTCAGCCACGAAACATCCTTCAAAAAATCCTCCTGCTCTATGCGCCAGGCCAGGGCTGCCGAGGGGAAAAAATCCCACTTGTGCCCCTCCGCCAGCTGCGAAGCGCCGTCCCAGCGCCCGGACAGGGTGAGGAGGTATTTTTGGGAAAAGTCGTAGTTAACCCGCACCATGTACGACTCCAGCCGGCTTTCGGTGAGGTACGAGCTGTAGCTTTGGATATTCGAGGCCGAGCCAACGTTGTACCACAGCTCTCGAGATGAGGCAACGTAGCTTCTCATGTTTGCCCCCTCGTTGTAAGCCGACGACGCGCTGTGCAGCAGCGTAATGCCAAGGTCGTGCGCCCCGAAAGATTTGTTGTAGTACAGCAGGTTGTCCAGCGTCCACGAGTACTTTATGTCCGTTTCGTAGCGCGCTGCGTTTTGCCCGTCGCCGTTGATTGACGCAGCGGCGTCGGCTATTCCGGTACGCCCGTTGCGGTAGTCGGGGCCAAACTGTATGCGGTACATCAGCCCGTCGAGCGGCTTGAATATTTTACCAAAGCCAAGCTCTCCGTAAAAATTCCCCAGCACCCGTATATTCTGCCGCTGATTTTGGCACAAGTCCACCTCCTGTATGGGGTTGATAATGTTAACATCCCCTCCCGGCAGGCGGATGTACTCCCCCTCCGGAGTGTAGGGTACCGCATGGGGAAGCATCCCTTGAAGCGCGTGGTACAAATCGTCGGCGCCGGTGGTGCTTTTCCTGAAATCGTAGCCGTACTCCTGGCTTCCGAAGGTAGCGTTGAGCGACGCTCCGAGCTTAAACCACTCAGCTGCCTGAAGCTCGGTGGTAACCTTCCCCGTGTAGCGCTCGTAGCTTTGCCCCGGCTGCGTTCCCTTTTGGTTCAGGTAGCCAAACGAGGCGTAGGTTTGCGCGCGCTCCGTTCCGCCGCTTGCGCTGATGGTATGCTCCTGCGTAACGCCGGTTTGCTCGCCGTAGTCAGCCCAATTGTAGGTAGGCACCAAGCCTCCGTTCCACGCTCCGCTTGCCCAGCCTTTGTTGATGTTTTCCAGCGCGTAGGGGTCGCTTCCGAACCACTGCGCGTCCTTTTCCTGCGAAACGGTATACTCGCCGCCCCACGATTTTGCCCTGCGGCTGTACTCCAGCCACTCGGCGGAGTTCATCATGCTTGTCCGGTCGTAGAGCTTATCTACGGAGTATTTTCCCGAGTAGCTCAAGCTCAGCTTTCCGCTGCTCCCTTTTTTGGTGGTAACGATAACCACGCCGTTTGCGCCTCGCGAGCCGTAGATAGCCGTTGCCGAGGCATCCTTTAGCACGTCAACCGACGCAATGTCGTCAGGGTTCAGGTTTTCTATGCCCACGCCCTGCAGGGGGATGCCATCCACCACGTACAGGGGGCCGTTGGCGGCGTTCAGCGAGCGCTCGCCCCGGATGCGGATGCTCCCCACTTCACCCGGGCGCTCGTTGGAGGTGATGTCCACGCCCGCCATTTTGCCCTGCATGGCCTGTAGGACATTTTGTACAGGCAGCGCTTCGATTTCCCTTTCGCCAATGCGGACAAGCGCTCCGGTTACATCGCTCTTTTTCTGTACGCCGTACCCCACCACAACCACTTCGTCCAGCGCCTGCAAGTCTTCCTCCATGGCGACGTTGATAACGCTTTGGCCTTCGACCTTTATGGATTGGGATACGTAGCCGATGTAAGAAAACTGCAGTACAGATTCGCTCCCCGGTACGCTCAGCGCGTAGGTGCCGTCCGAAGCGGTTACCGCTCCAATCGAAGCGCCCTGCACGCGGACGCTCACTCCGAGTATCGGCGCGCCGGCTGCGTCCGATACTGTTCCGGTAATGGCCACGCCCTGGGCCATGCCGCATACGCTGAAAAAAAACAGCATACAAGCAGCGACAATTAACTTTAATTGTAATGAATAAATGTTGATTTGTAGCTTCATAATAGATTTTTTTAATTTGATAGTAATAAAAATGACTTTTACAATAGATTTGAAAAAAGAAAAGTTGCGAAGTATTCAACATCTATAAACATACCTTGGCGGCCGCAAAAAGCACAGGTACTTACCACATCGTGCAAGTAGCGACCTCAAAGCAGACTTTTGAGCATAAAAAAACCCCAAACAAAAAATGTAATTTTTGTTTGAAGCTATTTGAAATTCCGGAAAAAATGCTATGCGCGCGTAACTATCTGACTGGTGTGTGTGTGTGTGTGTGTGTGTGTGTGTGTGTGTGTGTGTGTGTGTGTGTGTGTGTTTGTGTGTGTGTGTGTGTGTGTGTGTGTGTGTGTGTGTGTCTATTATTTACAGAGAAATACAAATTTTCAACCGAAAAGATACTAACAAAAAAAGATACAAGGGACAAAGAACATGAGACAAAGAAAAAGGGTGAAAGGAAGAGAGCAGCAAACAACAGGCAGCAAGCCAGATGCAGGCAAGCCACGGGCGGGAAAGCGGCAGGCGGAAAGGGGGAAAGGAAAGCTTCCGCTTGTGAAGTATGCACATAATTTTCCCCTCCGCCTGTAGCGGTAGAAAAATTACACGGCTCTATATTTCTTTGTTCAAATCTCATATTATTTTTCATATTACCTTTATATATATATATGACCATTCTTACTTTTTGTTTCTTTTATTCTCGGCTATTCTTATTACTGATAAATGTCGTTGCAAATGTACATCTTTTTTTTCAATACGAAATTCAATTCGTGCAATTTTTTTTTGCAGGGGTAGATATTTTCTCTTTAGTTCTTGTCTAATATGCTGTCATTGTGAATGAAAAAAAGTAAAAATCATCATAGCTTTTTTTCTATGAGCTGCAAAAAATATCCGCTTTGAAGGGAATTTCGGTGTAAAAAATGCTATCAGCAGTAAAAAATTTTGCCGTTCAGTGGAAAAAAACAGCGATTAATGGGAAATAATTAGCGGGAAGTTAAAAAAGCATGCTCCTGTTTGTTTATTTGTCTACCATTTGTCCACCTGTCAAGTGTATATTTCGCACAGTCTAAAATTGTGAAAAGGGAATACTTTTGCCCTACATATATATGTTCGGCAATCCGTCAGGATTTTCTCTTTCGGTAGCCAACGCATTTCCTGATTTTGCAAAACGGGCGTTTCAATTTATCTTTAAACGCTGAGAATATCATAAAAGTATTCGAAATAGGATTTTGTTCCCAGATATTCAATTCTCAGAAAGTTTAATAGAATTTGGGCGTTCCGGCGACAAAGTCAGGAAATAATGGTTAACGGATAATGATCAGCGGTAAATGAAAGAAGCAGATTCCTATTTGTTCATTTGTCTACCATTTGTCTACCATTTGTCCACCTGCCAAGCGTATATTTTGCGCAATCTAAAATTGTAAAAAGGGAAGGCTTTTGCCGAGTACAGGTGTTGCTTGTTCCACAGGTCGATGACCCAGCGGTTATGAAAAACAGCCCTTTGGGCTGATGTTGTCTTGCGCTTATTAGGGGCGAATGCCATTTGTCCCTATTTTTCGTCCTTTAATCATTAACCGCTAATCTTTATTTTCTCTTTTCCGAAATGATAACGTTTGCGATTTCACTCTATGGACATTTTTCTTTGCTCTTACTTTCCCAGCGAAGGGCAAAATAGAGATGTTTATTGCGTTCACGGTTAGTCAATTTAAAGGTAAAAGGACTATGTTTGCTGAAGGAAGAATGAATTAGTTTTTTGGTATCCGTAACCGGAATATCGGAAACAACCCAGCCGATTTTAACGTCAGGAACAGTTTGTGGTTTTTCCATTTAGGTCGAACCCTTATCGTAAAAATGAATGCTAACATGCCTGTAAACAGAGACGTCTACTTTAAACTTCCGGACATGTCTCAGGACTAAGGACAGGAGAATTACCCGAACTTCGTTTAGGTAAACCCATCGCTTCCAAGTCGAAATCGGTTACATTAGGGTTATTTCTCAGATAACTCATATATAATTGCCGATAAACGGGTTTGAATATTTTTTCGGCATTTCTCAGTCTTATAGACTTGCTGGGAGATTTCTCAGGCGGCTCTTTCCATTGCTGAAAAGCGTCAACAAAGTCGGAATATTTTGTTGCAAATACATTCTTGTAAAAATCAAGATTTATACCTACAAGCCCCATTCGTATTTGGTTATCAGGAATTTTTAAATAGTCGTTTGTTCGTTTTGCCTGTAACACAAGTTTAGTACGATTAGTTGCTAACCAATCTGTTCTTGACAACATATTATTTACTGTTTTAGTTTATATTAATATTTTGACCGATATATTATACAAACTCTAACTTCTTTTTTCTTTAATTATTATGTTCCTTGCAAAAAATATTATTCCCCTGCAAAAAAGGGTTACGCCTTATTTTGAAGGGCATGAAAAAAATAATTAACCTTGTATTACAAATACTAACGCAGGAATAATAAAAACAGGTACTACTGGCACATTCAATTTAAAATTAAACACAAAAAAATTGTGTGTGTTTTAGTTAGTTACAAAAAAAACAAAGGTCTCAGGCAACGAAATGACCAAAAAAAGTATCATATAGGTAGAACATCTTTTTTGAACAATTTTAAACAATATAATTATGAGAGAAACAGTTTATAATTTTGGAAAAGGAAGAAA
>JAISGH010000234.1 GCA_031263185.1 Prevotellaceae bacterium
CGGCTACGCCCGCATAACGCTCATTCTCTAACCTTCCCCTAATCTCTACTATCTACGCTATCTATCTACACTTGCGTTCCTCTTTTCTTTTTCCGTCAGGATGCTTGTCAATTCGCTTAAATTGCCTATTTTTGCGCTCATAAGTGGTGATAGCTTTTATTAGGGTGCATTTCAAATTGTCGCACACAGGCGCGGAGCACCTTTGCGTTTATAGCCGTGCGCGACAGCGCACGGACAAGCAGCATTATTTCTCCATTTATGCGCCGCGTAGCGGCGCTGCATTAGAGTTTATATTCAATAGTTGTGTAGTATGCCAAAAATGATAATATGGTAAAATGATAAACGGTAAACCCTCACGGACATCTGCGCTCACTGCATACTCGGCTTCGGCAGGCTCCGGCAAAACGTTCAGGATTACGCGCGAGTACCTGAAGCTGCTGCTTGAGCGCCCCGACGCGGCAAGGAGGTATCGCAACATTCTGGCGGTAACGTTTACCAACAAGGCTACCGAAGAAATGAAGGGGCGCATTGTTGCTGCGCTCAACGACTTGGCAGGCAGCAACGAGGCAATGCTGCAAAGCTTTTGCGAAGAGCTTGCCGGCGAAGGAATTTCTATACAACCCGACGAGCTGCAACGGCGAGCCCTTGAGGTGCGAAGCAACCTGCTGCACGACTATTCCCGCTTTTCGGTTTTCACCATCGATAAATTTTTCCAGAAGGTGCTGCATGCTTTTGTTAATGAGGCGGGCCTGCATCCGGGCTTTGCCATAGAGCTCGATACCGACCGCTTGCTGGAGGAGGCGGTGAGCAGCATGATGGAGAACGCCGGAGGCAACGAGCAGCAAATGGGCTGGCTAATGCAGCTGGTGCAGCAGCGCATTGACGACGGAAAATCGTGGAACATGAAGAAAGATTTGCTGGCGCTGGGGAGGGAGATTTTTAAGGAGTCGTTTGGGCGCTTGAGCCTAACCGTAAATGAGCACCTTAACGATAAAACTTTTTTGCAGCGCTACCTGCAAAAGCTGCGCGCGCTGCAAAAAAATGTAGACGACGAAATGCAGCGCATTGCCGCCCAAGCGCAGGCATACCTTGCAGCGCAGCAGCTCACAGAGGAAAATTTTAAAGGAAAATCAAGAGGATTTATAGCGCACTTCAAAAAAGTAGCGCGGGGAGATTACGAGCCAAATGTTTCTACCCGCAAGGCGGTGGGCTGTATTGAAGAGTGGGCTTCAAAAAATACCGACGGCGCACAGGCGGCTGCTGCATACGAATACCTTAATCCTCTGCTGGCGCGGGCTTGCCAGCTGTGGGACAGCAAGGATTACCAAACGGCAGGGGTAATTCTCAAAAATTTTATGGTGCTTGGCTTGCTCACCGATATTGCAAAGCAAATGCGCAGCATTGCCAACGAAGACAACCTGATGCCCATAAGCGACTCGGTGCACCTTATCCGCAGCTTGATAGACGGTAGCGACGCGCCTTTTATATACGAAAAAGTAGGAGCTGTTTACCACACTTTTATGATAGATGAGTTTCAGGATACTTCGGTAGGGCAGTGGCGCAACTTCCGTCCGCTGGTGAGCAACAGCCTCGCCGAGGGCAACCCGAACATGGTGGTGGGCGACGTAAAGCAAAGCATTTACCGCTGGCGTAGCGGCGACTGGCGTATCTTGGCTTACGGAATTGATGAAGATTTAAAGGAATTTGGCGAGGTCAACCGAAAAACGCTGGACAAAAATTTTCGCAGCTTGCCGCAGGTGGTGGAGTTCAACAACGAACTCTTTCGCCAACTTTCGGTGCGCTTGCAGGCAGAGCTGAGCGCAGACCTTGACGAAGCCTTACCGGACAAAACTCGCGAAAGGCTATCGAAGATACTTACCAACGCCTACAAAGACTGCAAGCAGCTTCCGCAAAAAACGGGCGGCAGCGGCTACGTGCGCGTTGAATTTGTTGAGGAGAGCGAGGAAAAGCGGGCAGCCGACGCCATACTTGAGCGCCTGCCGCTGCAAGTAGCAGCGCTGCAAGATAGCGGCTACAGCGCCGGCGATATAGCCATTCTCACGCGCAACAACAGGCAGGGGCAAATGGTAGCCGACGCGCTCATTCGCTACCGCAGCGCGTCGGGCGATACGACACGCTGCTTCGACGTCGTATCGCAGGACTCGCTGTTCCTGAACGCCTCGCCGGTGGTGAGAATGGCCATTGCCTTGCTGCGGGTTGCGGCAGGGCAGCAAAATACCATTAACGAAGCGTTCCTGAGCAACGAGCTATCGCAGCACTCCGATAGCGGTATACCTGCCAATATGCATGCCATTTTTTTTGACAGGATTAGCAAAGACGAGCATACCTTTTTGGAAAACCTTACGCTCAAGTCGCTGCCGGAAGCCTTTGAAGCCATTATACAGCGCTACAAGCTGAACGAGCTGCGGGAAGAATTGCCGTTTCTGCAAGGCTTGCATGACTTGATAGTCGGCTTTGCCAACCGCAAGCTCTCCGACGCTGCCGCTTTTCTTGCATGGTGGGACGAGAGCGGAAAATCAAAGCCGCTGTATAGCCCCGAAAGGCAGAACGCAATTACTATCGGCACCATTCACAAATCGAAAGGCTTGCAGCACAAAGTGGTGATAGCGCCGTTTGTCAGCTGGGAGCTCGATACTAAAATCGGCAGCACGGTGTGGATGGAGCCTGCCGCGGCACCGTTCAACGAGCTGCCGTACGTTCCGCTATCGTACTCGGATAAATTACTCAAGCAAACTATTTTCGGCGAGCAGCAGAGCGAGGAGAAAGCGCAAGCTTACGTCGACAGCTTGAACCTGCTGTACGTTGCCCTGACGCGGGCAGAGGAGCAGCTGTACATATTTGCTCCGCTCAAAAGCCGCAGCGAAGAGCGCAAGCGGGCAAAAAATATGGCGGAAGCCATGGTCGGCATTTTTACCGATTTGCCGGATGGCAAAAGCGTAAATTTTGGCGCTGCCGCCGGAAGGAGAGTGTCGGACTTGATTTGGGAGTTTGGCTGCTCCGAGCCTGTAGAGGTTACAGATGCCGCAGGCGAAACCTCACGGGATAAGGCTAAGGAAAATATGAACATCCCGCTTGACGAATATCCGTCAGCTGCGTTTACTCCCAAGCTGCGCCTGCGCTACGAGGCGCGTGAGCTGTTTGAGCAGGCGGAGCCCGGGCAGCGCACTTCAGGGCTGCTGAAGCATAAAATTTTTGAGCGCCTGCGCACGTCAACCGACATATCGGCAGCCATTGAAAGCCTTGTGGCGGAGGGTTGGGCAGCGCATAGCGACGCCGAAGCTTTACGGCGCGAGGTGGAGCTTGCCCTTGAGCACCCGCAGGCGCGGGCTTGGTTTGACGGCAGCTGGCAGGTTCACGCCGAAGCGGAAATATTGCTGCCTGTGTCCGACAAGGTATCCGGCAAGGCGCCGGTCAAGCGCCCCGATAGAGTGATGGTGCGCAACGGCCACGCCGTGGTGGTGGACTACAAATTCGGACGTAAAACCGACACAAGCTACGTGCGTCAGGTTGAGGAGTACGTTGCAGCGCTCCGGCAAATGGGCTACGGCAGCGTAGAGGGTTACGTGTGGTATGTGAGCTTGGGCGAGGTGCAAAAAGTGGAGGTGATGTAAAAAATTCGCATTAAACATTTATTTTAGAAAATATGAAAACTCCTGCCATCATAGCCAACGACATCGGCCTGAAGCCCTACGAAAGCGTAATTTGCAGGCGTATCGGCAAAGCAAAACAAGCTGAGCAACGGCTCACCAATGGTAAGCCGCTGAGCGAAATAGCCAACAGCTACCTTTACTACGGTTTGCACAACACCGGCCAAGCGTGGGTGCTGCGCGAGTGGGCGCCAAACGCCCTGTATATTTACCTCGTTGGCGAGTTCAACGGATGGAAGCCCGATAGCCGCTGGGGATTAAAAAATATTGGCGGCGGAAAGTGGGAGCTGATTCTCCCGCCGGAAGCGCTGCGCCACGGCGACCTCTACAAGCTGCTTGTCGTCTGGGAGGACGGTAGCGGCGAGCGTATCCCTTCGCACTGCCGCCGCGTGGTGCAGGACGAAAAGCATATTTTCTCGGCGCAGGTGTGGCAGCCACAGCAGCAGTACCGCTGGAAAAACGCGCCGCCCAAGCGCATAGAAAATCCGCTTATATACGAGGGGCACGTTGGCATGGCAACCGAGGAGTACCGCACCGGAACTTACGCCGAATTTGCGCAAAGCGTACTTCCGCGCATTGCAAAGCTTGGCTACAACGTTCTGCAGCTCATGGCCATTCAGGAGCACCCCTACTACGGGTCGTTCGGCTATCAGGTATCCAGCTTTTACGCGCCCAGCTTCAGGTTTGGCACGCCGGAGGAGCTCAAGGCGCTGGTTGACGAAGCGCACGGCCTGGGCATTGCCGTTATTATGGACATTGTCCACTCGCACGCCGTGAAAAACGACAACGAGGGGCTGAGCCACTTTGACGGAACCGAATACCTGTACTTCCACGCCGGCGCGCGCGGGCAGCACCCCGTGTGGGATTCGCGCTGCTTTGACTACGGCAAGCCGGAAGTCGTCAGCTTCCTGCTCTCCAACTGCAAGTACTGGATGAAGGAATTTCACTTTGACGGATTTCGCTTCGATGGAGTTACCAGCATGATGTACCTGAACCACGGCATAGGTGTTGACTTTGTGAGCTACGGCATGTACTACGACTCGCAGTCGGACGAGGATGCCATTACCTACCTCACCTTGGCCAACAAGCTTGTGCACGAAATCAACCCCGCCGCGCTGAGCATTGCCGAGGACGTAAGCGGCATGCCGGGGCTGGCCGTGCCCGTCGGGGATGGCGGCATGGGCTTTGACTTCAGGATGAGCATGGGGGTAGCGGACTTCTGGATAAAAACGCTCAAAGCAAAAAAAGACGAGCAGTGGCACGTAGGCGACATGTTCTACGAGCTCACCAACAAGCGCACCGACGAAAAAACCATATCCTACGCCGAATGTCACGACCAGGCTATGGTGGGCGATAAAACCATTGCCTTTTGGCTTCTCGATAAGGAGATGTACACCGGCATGAACGTTTTTGAGCCGAACCTGCTTGTGGATAGAGGCGTTGCGCTGCACAAGCTCATCCGCTTCGCCACGCTGGCAACGGCGGGCAACGGCTACCTCAACTTTATGGGCAACGAATTTGGCCACCCCGAATGGATAGATTTTCCGCGCGAGGGGAACGGGTGGAGCTACCACTACGCCCGCCGCCAGTGGAGCCTTGCCGACGATACCAACCTGCGCTACCGGTTTCTGTTAGCGTGGGACAAAGCCGCCATTGCGCTCGTAAAAAAGGAAAAAATTTACAGCGAGCGCCCCTTTGCCATTGTGCAGAATAGCATCGACCAAACGCTCATCTTCAGGCGGGGCGGTACGATATTTGCGTTCAACTTCAACCCAACAAAATCCTTTACCGGATATGGGTTTGAGGTAGATGCCGGAAAGTATAAAGCCATACTGTGCAGCGACAGCAAAATGTTTGGCGGATTTGAGCGCATAGACGAAAAAATACCATACTTTACTGCCTGCGAAAGCGGGAAGCATATCCTCAAGCTCTACCTGCCCAGCAGAGCGGCCGTAGCGCTAAAGAAATTTGAATAGCGCTTCAAAGTGTCACCCCTGCGGGGTTTTACGACAACTCATGGCAAGTCCCGCAGGGACGACACTTTATTAACCGTATGCTTTAGCATACGGACAGGAGCAGCGCCGCCGCAGCTACCCTCGTGTCCCTCTCCCCTCTCCTTTGGAGAGGGGCCGGGGGTGAGGTCTCTACGG
>JAISGH010000238.1 GCA_031263185.1 Prevotellaceae bacterium
ACATTTTTCTATTGATATGGTTCCCCTGACGGGGAAGGCATAAAAATAGTTCGCGCATAGCATAAAAATTATATCAATAAAACATGGACACCATCAAGTTTTTCAGCAGACCCTAGTTAGGGTACGGATAGAATGAGGTTTCAAACTTTCGCGGGAATGACGGTGGGAGAGAGGAGGGAAAAACTCAAAATGAAATTTTCATAGCACCTCAAAAAAAGATTTAGCCGTTTTTATCCGCACCGAACGGGGTAATAAAGCGGGCTTGTTGAGCTTCTGCTCTATTGATATGAATACCCTAACGGGCAATGCACAAAGCTATACTCTACGCAAGTATAGCGATAAATATGCTTAACGCGGCATAATTCTGCACAGCAAAAGCAGACAAATTCCCCTCAGGGGTGGGATTGACACCCTGAGAGATGGCGTACAAAACCACGCCGCGCAAGCATAAAACAAAATCACGGCGGCAGACAGCCGCCGTGATTACTGCTTTAAAAATAACGTCTGACCGGTTATTCTGTAAAGGTTAGCGACCAGCTATTGCTACTAAAGTCGTATCAAACTGTTCACCAATTCGTTATTGAAATGGAGTGCCGTTCCATTCTGTAACCTCATCGGTAGTTGCCTGCAAATTGAGGGGCATTTTACGGTTGTCGCCATCTTCTGCATTATCCCAACTCCATGCAATACCATCAGCGCTAACCACGTATTTGTACTGAAAATCGGCGGGTACGTCTGCGGTGAGGCTGTAGGTGCCATCGTTGTTCCTAGTCATCACTGTAGGATTGTCAATACCCCAACTATTATCTGCAAAGTTACCCACAACGCCAACATGTGCAGTCGCCGGTGTTCCTGTAGGAACCTTAACTGTAAAAGTGGCGCTTCCTGCGGCGTTAACAGGGGTAAAAGGGGTGCCACTCCATTTTGCAACCTCATCGGTAGTTGCCTGCAAATCGATGGCCATTTCACGATTGCCGCCATCTTCTGCATTATCCCAACTCCATGCAGTACCATCAGCGCTAACCACGTATTTGTACTGAAAATCGGCGGGTACGTTTGTGGTGAGGCTGTAGGTGCCATCGTTGTTATTGGTCATCTCCACAGGATTGTCAATACCCCAACTATTATCTGCAAAGTTACCCACAACGCCAACATGTGCAGTCGCCGGTGTTCCTGTAGGAACCTTAACTTTAAAGGTGGCACTTCCTGCAGGGTTAGCAACGAGGTTACCTGTGCGGGTGAGGGTAAGCTTGTAGCCGGCCTGCGGTTGCCAAGTAAAGTTTATGGTATAAGCACCTGTTTGGGCTTCCACAAACTTGAGGTCGGATCCACCGGAAACGAGTACAGGGTTAATGGAGGAGTCGGCTGCCGTACCGTTTCCGCCGTAGTTGGCAAAGCCCTTTACGGTGCCATCGGTGGCAATAGGAACTTTCCATGCGCTGGTGTGCCGGAGCTTCCAACCGCCGGGGCGGACGTTAACGTTTGTTGCTTCAAACTCCACTTTGTCTTTCGAAGCGCCGGTTTTAGGATCAAGTTTATACGTGTCGGCCCATCCGCTGAGATCGCCGATAGGCGACCAGTAGGAAACCGGAACTATAACGATTTTTTTCAGGGTTTTGTCCACAAAAACATGGTACAACCCCGACTGGGAAACCTTAAAGGCAGAAGCGTCTTTTTCAAAAGACCCGCCGAGGTAATCTACGGCAGGCTCCTCGCTAACGCCGCCTGCTACCGTTGAGAGCGCTCCGCCGTAAGTAGTGGCAGCTCCTGCAACGTAGTCCACGAGGCTGAAGTTTTTGTTGGCTTCCAAGTATATGTAGCCGTCATAAAAGCCGGATCTTTCTACGTTACCTACCTCGTTTTTGGCCGGAATCAGCTTGGCGCTCAAGTCGGGTTTTTCGTATCCGGTGGCCTCTCCTGTCAGGTAGAAAGCGTCTTCGAGTACTTCATCCACGTTTGGCGACTTGTCGTCTTTGTTGTTACAGCCGGCAAAACCTATTGCCAGCGCCATTGCCCAAATGGGCAGAAATTTTAATGTTTTGATGTTCATAATACAATTTTGAGTTTAAGTGTAAAAAAAATAGTGATTAAAATAAGGCCGCATTGCGCCAGCCTTAGAGCAATAATTAATAGTTAAGTACAGGTTTAGTTATATCCGGGATTTTGCGTATATACGCCCGGCGCGGCATCCGTAACCCACTTTGGAATGGGAAACAGCTTACGGTGATCTCCGTCCGAGGCGGGCTTGTAGTACTCTCCCGTAGTCATTCTTCCCCATTGCTTGGTAAATTCTCCAAAGCGAATAAGGTCTTGCCTGCGGTGTCCTTCCCACGCCAGCTCCCGTCCGCGCTCTGCCAGCAGCTCGGGTAGCGTGAGGGTGGTATAATCTACCAACCCTGTACGCTTTCTCACCGCATTTGCTGCCGCTAAAGCCTCGGGGGTGGTGGCTCCGCTGTTGAGGCGCATGATGGCTTCGGCTTTCATCAGGTAGATGTCGGCAAGGCGGTAGATGGGGAAGTCGTTGTTGGCGTGGTGACCTATGCCCTCCTCTATTTCGAACTTCACAAAGCGTGCGCCGTCAAAGGTATTTGCCTCCGTTTGGTCTGCGGTAGCGCTAATGACGGGCACTATAATTGCCTCTTTATCTACACTACCCTTTGTGAAATGAATGGTGCTACCGCTTTTGTTGATAATTGGGCCAACAAACCACTGCTTTTTGCGCACGTCGCTATCATTGTAGGAGTTGTAAAAATCTTCGTGGGTGCAGGGGCCGTTCCATGTTTGCGTCGTAAAGCCGTACACTTCCTGATGGGCATAGTGCAGCGTTATGAGGTGGAACATGTTGCCCTGCGCCCTCACGGCGTCGAACACTACGGGGAAAATAATTTCCTTGCATCCGGTGTTGTTTACCTTGAACGGGGTAAAGTAATCGGCCTCAAGAGCGTATCCGTATCCTCCGTTGATGACGGAGTCGCACATGTCGTGCGCCTTTTGCCACTGCTGCGTTCCGGTATAGACTTCTGCGTTCAGGTACAGCTTGGCCAGAATAGTTTGCCCCACCGATTTGGTTACCCGTCCGTAGCTGGGCGCTACCTGCAGGAGGGGCAGGTTGTCCGATACTTCCTTTTCGATAAAGTCAAAAACCTCTTTGCGCGTACTCTGCTTGAGCTGGGCGTTGGAGGAGCTCACCACCGGTACGTTGCCGTACAGGTCCATGGCCAGCAGGTGGTAAAAGGCTCGCAGCACCTTGGTTTCGGCAATTCCGGATTTGGTAGCGTTGTCGTACTGCCTTTCGTCCTCGCCCTTTATCATTTTAATGTTGTCCAGCACGTCGTTGCACTTGGTCACGCCGCCGAAGGCAAAGCTCCAGCCGTTGTTTACGTCGCGGGTGTTCACCTCCCACTTGTGCTGCCCCATGGCGAGGGGTACGCCGTTGTCGGCCCACTCTGTGCCGCGCGTGGGGACGGCCACCTCGTCGGAGGTGTACTCCTGCATGCTCCAGTAGCCTTCGCGGTACACGTAGCCGTACTCGCCCGCCAGCTGCGCGTAGGCGTTGGCCAGCAGCGTAGCGAACTGCTCCGGCGTTTTGTAGTAATCTTCTTTCAGCACATCGGAGCTTATTTCCGGCTCCAAATCGACACATGCAGGCAAAAGTGCGCTCAGCGCTACCCCTGCCCCTAATATGTATGCTTTAATGCTCATAGTAAAATATAATTAACAATTAATAATTAACAATTAATAATTAACAATTTCAAAACTCCTAATTATTAATCTTTTAGTTTTTAGTTCTTAGTTTTTAGTTTTTAGTTCTTAATCTTTTAGTTTTTAGTTTCTAACTTTTAGTTTCTAAAATGTTAGCGAAGCGCCAAACAGTATGGTGCGCTGGTGCGGGTAGTAGCTTCTGCCGTCAAACCCCGGCGTTAGCCCGCTCATGCTCACTTCGGGGTCCATGCCCGAGTAGCCGGTGATGGTAAAGAGGTTTTGCGCCGTAACGTTGAGCCTCAGCAGGGAGATGTACTTTTTGACGTTTTCGGGCAGGTTGAAAGTGTAGCTTAGCGTAACGTCGCTCAGCTTGATAAAGGTGGCATCCTCAAGGTAAAAGTCAGAAAACCGGCGGTTGGTGTTCAGCTTGGAGGCGTCGCGGTTACTCGCAATTTTGTCGGACGACGATACCGCCGACAGCAGCACGTTTTCTGCGCCTGTGGTATTTTCGTAAAAGTAGCGCATTTCGTTAAAGATAAGCCCCCCAAATTGCCCCCTGAAGTTCACCGAGAGGTCGAGCTGCCTGTAGCTTGCCGTCGTGTTAAACCCAAAGGTGGCAAAGGGCTGGGCGTTGCCCAAAATTTGCTTGTTGCTTTCGGTAGGCGTAGAGGTAAATCCTCCCTCGGGGGTGTAGAACATCCACGTTCCGTCGCTCCTAATGCCGGCGTACTTCCATCCGTAGAAGTTGCCGATAGGCTCGCCCTCCTGCAGGCGCATCACGTTGACGCCCGTTTCGCCGTCGCCGCTCGATATGGAGCCTACGTCGAGGTAGCCTGCGTTGTTGTCTGCATACTCGCCTCCGGTAATTTTGATAACCTTGTTGCTGTTTTTGGCCATCACCACGCCCACGTTCCATGCGTAGTCCTTTTCCCTGAATATGGCGTAGTTCAGCGCCAGCTCCACGCCCATGTTGCGGAGCTGCCCGTAGTTGTCCCACTTGGTGCCGTAGGGGTAAGGGGGCATGGGCACGTTGTACTCCCAGAGCAGGTCGACGGTGTTGCGCAGGTACGCGTCAATAGTTCCCGACAGCCGCTTGTTGAGCATCGTGAAGTCAATACCCACGTTGTACTCATGCTTTTTTTCCCAGCGGAGGTACTCGTTTTCGTTCGAGAGCGCCCCCCAGGGCTTCACAAAAGCGCCGTCCATAAAGATTTCGCTTCCGGTTTGCCCCACGCGCATCAGGTAGAGGTAGTGGTCGGAGGGCATGTTGCCGGTAACGCCGTAGCCCGCCCGCAGCTTGAGGTCGTTCAAAAATTCGAGGCTCTGCATGAAGTCCTCGTCGCTAATGCGCCAGCTTCCGCTCACGGCCGGAAAAATTCCCCAGCGGCCAAAGGTCGGGTCGGCCTTGGGGCCAAACTTCGACGAGCCTTCCATGCGGGCGCTTGCGTTGAGGTAGTACTTGTTGTTGTAGCTGTACAGCGCGCGGGCAAAGAACGAAGACAGCTTGTCGGCGTAGCGCGAGCTGCCCATCGAGACCTTGTTGGGCTCTCCCGTTTGTACGCCGGAGCCAAGGCCGATGTTGTTGTACGAAATTTGGTCTAAGGGAAAATCGGTATTTTTTACGTTGAACGCCATGTCCTCCGTATATTGGTACGATTGCCCCACAAAAGCCTGCAGGTTGTGGCTGCCAAAGCTGTTGACGTACTGCAGGGTATTTTCGATTACCTGCATTTGGCTTTTGGCCTCCGACTGCGTGGCTACTCCGTTCAGGCCGATTACCGACTTGAGGTAGCGGCTTTCGTACTTTCCGTTCCACACCGACTTTTGCTGCAGGGAGTAGAAAGTAGAAAATTGCAGGTGGTCGGTGAGGCTCAAGACCGCGCGGACGCTACCCAGCAGCACCTTATCGTTTTGGTTGTTGTCGGTTTCGTTGATTTTTGCCAGCGCGTTGTAGGAGTAGAAAGCGTTGGTTTCGTAGTATCCGTGGTATTTTTCGTGGTCGGGGCTGTCGGAGCGCACCGGCATGGTTGGGTTGAGGCGGATAGCTTGATTAAATACATCGTAGTCTGCCCAGTTGCGCTTGTTGGAGGTGTAGGAAAAATCGTACGACAGCTGCAGCTTGTTGTTCAGCGCCTTTTGGTCGGCGGCAAACCTTCCGTTGATTTCGCTGTAGTCCGATTTCAGGGCAACGCCCTGCATGCTCCGGTAGCCCACCGAGGCGCGGTAGTTGAAGCTCTCGCTCCCGCCCGCCATTGAGAGGGCGTGGGTGTGGCTAACCGGCGTGCGGGTAATTTCGTCTAACCACGTGGTGTTGCCGCCCAGGTCAACTCCCTTGCTTTTGTCCACCATGTACGTGCGGAACTCGTCGGCGTTGAGCACGCGCGGGCGCTTGGCAATAAATCCCGTAGCCACGTCGCCGCTGTACTCCACCACCGTTCTGCCCTTGCCGCTCTGTCCGCCCTGCCCTGCGGCTTTGCCGCGCTTGGTGGTAATCAGGATTACGCCGTGGTTGGCGCGCGTACCGTATATGGCAGCGGCAGAGCCGTCCTTGAGCACGTCAATAGATTCGATGTCGCCGGGCAAAACGGAGGCCATATCGCCACCCGGCACTCCGTCTATAATGTACAGCGGCGCGTCGTTGCCCTTGAGGCTGCCCACGCCGCGCAGCTGCACCTGGTAGGAGTTCTGCGCGGGGTCGTCGCCGCCGTTTTTGATAATGGTCAGGCCGGCCACCTTGCCCTGTATCAGCCCCATGGGGTTAGACTGTATCCCCTTGTTGAAGTTCTCCTGCTTGATGCTGGCCACCGAGCCGGTGAGTTCCTTCTTGGTTTGGGTACCGTAGCCAATGACCACAACGTCGCTCAGCTCCGTTGTTTCTTCCGCCATCACTACTCTGGCGGCCACCTCGTCGGCCTTTACCGTGAGGGTAGTGTAGCCAATATAGCTGAACACTATATCGGTGCCAGCTGATGTAACGCTCAGCGAAAATGCGCCGTTCACGTCGGTAGAAACGCCTCTGGTAGTGCCGCGCTCTACAACGCTTACGCCTATTAGCGGCTCTCCGGCCTGGTCAACCACAGCGCCGCTAACCCTGTACTCTTCCTGCGCCGTAACCCTTATGGCGAAAGAAAGCAGCAGCACAGCTGCTGTAAGTAGTTTTCGTGCAAATTTCTTGTTTTTCATATTGTGTTAAATTATTTTGAATATTGCAGAGTGTTTTACAGGAAAAACTTGTTTTAGGCTGCCAAAAGTACGAATATTAAAAATCAATTAAGCGATTTTTTCACAGTGGATTATGGGTGCTTTTTTGCAAACGTTTTCGCAAACGTTTGCAGGGGAAAAATATAAAATAAAATAGTAATCTTTAACTTTTCGTTGGGCGGTAGAATTGAGAAAAATGGAGGGAGTAGCGAGAAGGATTTTTCTTTTTTTCAGCTTGGATTAAAAAAATCCGTATTTTTGCACCAAAAGAATTGGATGGCCTTTGCTTAGGGATGCGAAGTAAGCAATCGGAATGACGAGAGTTGTCGTCGTCGTCGTCCAGTAGCAGCCGTCATTCCGAACGCAGTGAGGAATCTCCTTTTCACAACCACCGCACTTGGGTAGCCCGATAGTGGGAGATTGGCTGCGCCGAGCTCCGCTTTGCTCCGGTTCCTCGCTCCGCTCGGAATGACGAGCGCAAAAAGGAGTGGTGGGTGTGAAAAAGGAGAGGAGAGCGGCGCCGGGTATGGGGTCTCAACGACAAATGGTATTTATGAACACTTGATTTGCAGGTATTATTTATTTTTATCCTTTATAGTGATAGTCAAAATGCAGTACAATATTAGCCCCCGAAAATTAACAGAAAATCAGGCTTACCCGTGTAGTACAGGCCTGCACTCCTGCTGCATGTGTGCGCAAACGTCACACACACACACACACACACACACACACACACACACACACACACACACACACACACACACACACACTGCTCAGCAAGTTACGTAATATACGTATTTTTTTTCAATTTCCAACCACCCCCGTATATTTTTTTACCGATGCTTATGGTAAAAAATATACGGGGGCGGTTGCTTTACCCGCCACTAACGTAGAGAATAGATTATTAACCACACTAATACTATACCGTTTCACATGAAATCGCAGCATATTACCATCAAAGATATTGCAAACGAGCTTGGATTTTCGATATCCACCGTTTCGCGGGCGCTCAAAAATCATCCCGACATTAACCACGACACCAAAAAGCGGGTGCAGGAGCTTGCCGAGCACCTCCACTATACGCCGAACCCCATTGCGCTGAGCCTCAAAAATCGCAGCAGCGGCATCATTGGCGTTATTGTCCCCGAGGTGGTGCACCACTTTTTTGCCACCGTCATCTGCGGAATAGAGGATGTGGCCGAGCGCAACGGCTACAGCCTGATGCTGGTGCAGAGCAGCGAGCAGCTGGCCAAGGAAATTACCGCCGTAACCAACATCGTCAGCGGCCGCGTGGACGGCGTGCTGGCCTCCGTGTCCAAGCAAACCAACTCCTACGAGCACTTCCAAAAGCTGATAGATACAAGCATCCCGCTGGTGTTCTTCGACAGGGTAGCCGATACGGTCGATACCATGCACGTTACGGTAACCGACTTTGCCGGCGCCTACGAGGCCACAAAGCACCTTGCGGAGCAGGGGTGCCGAAATATAGTGCACTTCTACGGGCCGCAAAACCGGACTATTTTCCAAAACCGGCTCAACGGCTACCGGCAGGCGCTGGAGGATGCCGGGCTGCCGGTTTTGCCGCACCTGATTATCGCAGCCGACCGCATGGACGAGGGCAAGCGCCAAACGGAGCTGCTGGTGCGGCAGGGAGTACCGTTTGACGCTATTTTTGCCGTCAACGACTTTACGGCGGCCGGCGCCATGCTAGCGCTAAAAAAGGCTAAGCTGGCAATACCGCAGGACGTGGCGGTGGTAGGGTTTGCCGACGAGAGCATTACCCAAATGCTGGAGCCAAACCTCAGCAGCGTGCACCAGCCGGGCTTTGAGATGGGGCAGCAGGCAATGGAGCTCCTCCTGAAGCAGATAAATTCGGACGAAAAGCTACCCTCCGAGCACATCGTGCTCAACACAACGATGATGGTGAGGGAAAGCTCGCTGAGAAGGTGAGGAAAGGGAAAGCATAAAAATAGCCCGCGCACAGCATAACACTTCGCATGGTTTAAAATTGTGAGATAGTAGAGAGCATGCGAAATTCGGAACGAATATGGGGCAGCTGGAAACCTCATTTTCACCTAATTTTTTCAACAAAACAACCTCAGTAGCAAATAGTTACATAATGTATCCAAACCTCATTACCTCATTTTTTCGTGTCCATTTCATCGTTTTAATGAGGTAATGAGGTTGTTGATATGCGTATTAATTCATTGCTACTGAGGTTGTTTTGTTAGATAAATTAGGTAAAAATGAGGTTTCAAATTGTCGCTTTTGCTCATTCCTACGGGATTATTTAAAGCGACAATTTGAAATACACCCCTCCAAGCTATTTGCTTTTTGAAGGCAAATAGCTACCTTTGCCGATGAAGTCCGCTAAGTTTTACCCTTAAACTATAAATGATATGCTACAGGAGCAATTTAAACACTACGTTGACAACCAGCAACATTTTGTCAGCCGATACAATAATAAGTTTATTGTGCTAAAGGACTTGCAGGTAGTGGGCGCATTTGATGCTATGGATGAGGCCTACGACTACGCCGTAAAGCGCTACGAGCCGGGCACGTTTATTATTCAAAAGTGCACCGAGGGTGATAAAGACTATACCCAAACGTTTCACTCACGGGCTATATTTGCGTAAGCTATGCAGGAGCAAAACACACAGCAGGTACACGCCTTAACGTCCTCAAAAGCAGAAATTGCGGACAGCATTGTTACGCCTGTTGAGATAGAAAACATGCTAACCGGACAAGCGCTGCAAACAGCAGGGATATGGGATACCGGCGCTACCGGTTCTGTTATAACAAAATCTACAGCGGCAGCGTTAGCGCTGCTACCTATCAACAGAGCGAGAGTGCGGGGAGTGCACGGCGCTAAGGAGGTAAACGTTTACTTTGTAAAGATTACCCTTAACAATAGAAATATAACGCTAACCGCCCAAGTAACCGAGTGCGACGAGCTATCGGCGGACAACAGCGTAGGGATGCTTATCGGTATGAACATCATAACCATGGGCGACTTTGCCGTTACCAGCTACTTGGGGCAAACAACGATGTCTTTCCGTGTTCCCTCGCTACAAAAAATAGACTTTGTTGCAGAAATGAGAGCAGGTACGCAACAAAATGAGAAAAAGCAGTGAAAAAGATTTGCTCCGAGCACATCGTGCTCAACACAACGATGATGGTGAGGGAAAGCTCGCGGAGAAGGTGAGGAAAGGGAGATTGGGGACTTCTATAAGCTTCCCAAATGAGGGAATGAGCTTAATGCACATCGTTACATTGCTTTGCTACTGAGGTTGTTTTGTTGAAGAAAATTAGGTGAAAATGAGGTTGAAAGGCAGCGTCTATTTTTGCAAAAAATTCTTCCTTGCTCATCAGCGTATCGTCATGCTCTTCGACATGCGGTACGGTATGCGGTACGTAGCCGGTGCGGTACGGCTTTGCTTTGCGTTGCTGCGTTGCTATCATGATTTTGTTGCGTTTTGGTTGTTTGTTTGCTTGGTTGTTTGGCTGCTTGT
>JAISGH010000006.1 GCA_031263185.1 Prevotellaceae bacterium
TTTTAACCGACAGTCCGGATCCGAAACGTTACTGGAGCGTTTTAAAAACACGCTTGAAACAGGAGGGAATTGAAGGTACTACAATTTGTAGTACTTTGAAATTGTCTGCGCAGGACGGCAAAATGCGCCAAACCGATGTCGCTTCTACCGAGCAACTTTTCAGAATTATACAGTCCATTCCCTCCCCAAAGGCAGAGCCATTCAAGCAAAGGAAAATCTTCGCGATAACATGACCAATAAAGAGCTGGTGATAAACATGCTCGCCGAGCTGTCAACCAAAGAAATATCCGAAACGTCAAATCCCGAAACCATGATGGAGCATAAAGACGTTGCCCGTCGCGGCGGAAACATTGCCCGCGAAGCCCGCCTGAAGCTCGAAGCCGAAACCGGCAAAAAAGTTGTTAGCCCGCTAAGCGCAAAGAGTGTGTTAAGGATAGAAAGCGATTAATTTCAGGGCGTTGAATTTACACGCACCCAGACAATCTCCACAGGCGGTACATTTGTCCGGATATTTTACTGCGGCGCGTTTTCCCGCTTCACCTTCTACCACTTCCAGCACGTGGCGCCGGCATCTTTTGACGCAACGCTGGCATCCGGTGCAGCTACTGTCCACAACACAGATGGTTTTGTTCCTGTTCTTCCGCCTGCGATGCAGGTTGAAGGAAATCCACAGCAAGAGCATCGCTCCTATGCCAATATATACTACATTCATATCGTATAAAATTTATGGCGCAAAATTACAGCTTGCCGGGAGTTCGGGCAATAGAAAAAATCAGGTAAGTGTTGGACTATTTGCGGTAATTTGCGCGAAACAGGGTCGGCGGCATCCCCGACAGCTTGGTAAACAGGCGCGTAAAGTATGTGTGGTCGTCATACCCCAGCTCGAAAGCAATTTCCTTTATGCTCCTGTCGGTATAAAACAGCAAGCGCTTGGCTTCGAGCGTTACCGCATGCTGTATCCAGTAGCCTGCAGGGAAACCGGTGACGGCTTTTACCGCTTCGTTCAGGTAGGTTGGCGAAATATGCAGCATGGAGGCGTACTGCGTTGGACTTTTTACCGTTTTCAGATGGGCGGCAAGCAGCATTTTAAATTGAAGCGTAATCGACGTCAGCCGTTTATTGAAGGCTTTAGCCTGATGTTGCCGGTACAGCTCCGCGATAATGCCCGCCAGGGCAGTTGCCAGCGCGTAAGCGGTATGTTGAGCCGATAGCTGGGTTGCCGATTGAATTTTCCTGTCCAGCAGCTCAAAGCAGAATTGCAAATCGTGCAGCGCTTCGGCATCGGGTACAACAACGGAATTGCCCGAAACCGGTATCGCTTCAAAAATTTCCTTCCATTCGTCCTTAACAAACACGGCGTCCAAGCACATAATCCACCCCGTTACATTATGCGAAGGTACGCCATGATGCACCTGCCCCGGAAGAATGCACCCAAGCGCAATACCCTGTACATGGTATTCCTTGAAATCTATCAACACATGCGCTTCTCCACATTCCAGCAGCAAAAACAGGTAGTAGTTATCGCGATGCGCCTCGCCGGCAGCAGGCAATAATTTTTTTTCGCTTTGCATAATGTCGCCATCGCAGATATGCTTCAAAAGAATGCCTGATGGCGACGTTTCGTGGATTTTATGTAAAGGGATTTTATTCACCTTTCGTCTGAACTGTGATGTATTTGATTTACCTTATTTATTTGATATTTGGACAGCTCTTTGATAATTAAAATTACAGCTTCGATTTATATTTTCGATTAGCCAGCCGTTTGGAAATCAGACTTGTCTCTCCAAAATTGATTAATAACCCGACTTCCAAATTGTATGCTTCCAAATAGCTTATTGCCTGTGCTAAATGCACATTTTCCAGCGTTGTAGTCGCCTTCAGCGCCACCGATACCACCCTCTTCTACAAGAAAATCAACTCTTCTGCGCCGGGCGACAGCATTACTCTCTATTCAGCTGTTGGCTGATGAGGCTTCTTAATTCCTCTTTGTCCGGTAAGTATAGCTGATACTTTGAAATAAACAGCTGGCTGCTCATGCAGTAAGTGGCATATTCGACCAGCAGATCGTTTTTCTCTCTCGACAAAATAATGCCGATTGGCGGATTATCGCCTTCGCAATTTTCTTCTTTGGCAAAATAGCCCATGTACATGTTCATCTGACCAATGTCATCGTGCTTTACTTTGTTTATTTTTAAATCGATCAGGACAAAGCAGCGAAGGATACGGTGATAGAAAACCAAATCAACACGAAAGTGAGTGTTGTCGATGGTCATTCGGTATTGTCGCCCCACAAACGTAAAGCCTTTGCCCAATTCCAGCAAAAATGTCTGCAAGTTGTCAAGCAGGCGCGTTTCCAGTTCGGTTTCCGAAATTCTGTACGGTTCGGGTATTTTGAGAAATTCAAACACGTAAGCATCTTTTACAATGTCTTTCGGCGTTTCTATAAGCTGCCCCTTATGAGACAGCTGCAAAATTTCCTCTTTGTTTTTCGACAGCGCAAAGCGCATAAACAAACCTGATTCCTTTTGGCGTTTCAGCTCGGGAACGCTCCAGTTTTCGAGTATATTTTGCTGATAATAAAACAAACGTTCCAGCTCGTCATCAATTTTGACCAACTCGAAATAATGCGACCAGCTCAATTTGTGAGAAAGCTTCTCACAAATTGGAAAACGAATATAAAACAGGCGCATATAGCTGAGATTGGAGCGGCTGAACCCGCGCCCATGTAGTAAAGTTAAATCTCTCGAAAGGTTAATCAGCAGCTTTGAGCCATATTCAGCTTTTTTCTTTCCTCTCTGCTCATATTCAACTATGTACTGCCCTATATGCCAGTTTGTTTCAACTATTGCCTCGTTGACGGAGCGGACGGCCTGCGCCTGCCCTTCGGCATATCTTTGCGATATGCGCTCAAGCAGCTCCCTGTACGGCTTCGAGATTTCCGATTCCGGCTGCCTTGCGTGCGCAATGCTTGTGTCTTGCTTTTCGATCATGCTGTAATTTTTTAAAGTACAAAGGTAGAGATTGCTTTTGAATTGTCTTTTCCGCCGCAAAGGTAAACAAAAAATAAATCACAAAGCCCGAAACCTGCCGTAAAAGCGTTTCCCGCTTTCTAAGCCTCTGCTTACTTACGCGCTCTTCTTTCGATAGCTCAGCACCGCCCAGCCGTTGAAAAACGCTGCCAAAGCGCAAAGCGGGTAGAAAAGGTGCTGCATGTCAAGGAATGTAGCGCCTTTCAGGTAAGTCATCCGCAAAACCCGAATGAAGTACTTGAGCGGGCTGATATTGCCCATAACCTGCGCCCATTCGGGCATATTTTGGTAGGGCGTGAACAGTCCGCTGAGGAAAATCATCGTTATCACGAAAAAGAATATGATAAAAATTGCCTGCTGAATGTTTTTTGCATAGTTGGAAACGATTAGCCCAAAGCCCGAAAAGCTCAAAATAAATACCGCCGCAAAAAGATAAAGCAGTAAAATCGAGCCTTTGGGCGCCATTCCGTAAAAAACGAATGCCGTGAGCATACAAAGCGTTGCCACCACAAAACCTGCCGTCCAGTAAGGAATGAGCTTTGAAAGAATGAACGTGAATTTATTCACCGGTGTAACATTCATCTGTTCGATTGTGCCGTTTTCCTTTTCGCTCACAATGTTGAGGGCAGGTAAAAAGCCACAAATCATTGCCAGCATCATCGCCATTAACGCAGGTATCATAAATGCTTTGTAGCTCAACGCGGGGTTGAAGCGAAAAAGCGGACGAACATCAATGAATTGAGAATTATTCATTGTTAATTGTTCATTGTTAATTAATTGCCTGTTGTAGTCGGCAATAATGCCTGTGAGGTATGCCGACCCCAAACCGCCTTTCATGCCATTTACGGCGTTGGCGGCAATCATTACGCCTGCCGAATTTTCGCGGTTGAGGTTTTCCTCAAATTTCGGCGGAATTTCGAGCAATAAATCGGCGTCGCCTTTTTCAATGCTTTGCAGCGCGGCTTGGCTGCTGCCGAAATAACCGCTCATTCGGAAATTTCCCGATGAAACGATTTTTTCTTCCATTTGCCGCGAAGTGTTGCT
>JAISGH010000136.1 GCA_031263185.1 Prevotellaceae bacterium
GTGTGTGTGTGTTTGTGTGTGTGTGTGTGTGTGTGTGTGTGTGTGTGTGTGTGTGTGTGTGTGTGTGTGTGTGTGTGTGTGTGTGTGTGTGTGTGTGCTGCGGAAATTTTGAATTTTGAATTCTGAATTTTGAATTGGGCTGACGCCTGACTTGTTTGTACAGCTATACATATGTGTACAGCTATATATGTGTGTACGGCTATATATAAGTAGGAAAATTGCTGCCGGCTGAGCTGCTACTGTGCGCATACCCCTACCACACCCTAAAAGAAAGAGGTTGGCCAACGGGCACAAAGTAGTAGATGTCGATGTCAATGTCAATATTGATGTTGATGTAAGCGGCATATCAATTATATTCTTTCTAAAAGTATCCGATATATTTTCCTAAATTATTTACAGCATATTTGGTGCGTGTACGCACACGCGCTATATGGCTGCAAATGTAAGTTAAGATTTTGAAGCAGCTACCATGCTGTCAAGATTTTATTGTTAAAATTACTCATAAAATATGTAAAATCGATGATTTACAGGTAGTTGAAAAGTGTTAAATATTAGAGTTTATATTCAATAGAGGCTTGCGCCGTCCGTAGGGTAGGTTGTGCAAAAGCCCCCAAAATCAACATCATGCAGCCAGCTTCTTTTTTCTTTTAACAGCAAGATTTTCAGTAAGATTGTCATCATTCCATGCCTTCAAATCTTTCATAAAAACGCTTTCATTGGCTTATTGCTACAATGTGGGTAATAGAAAACGGAGAACCCGTGAGCTCTCCGTATGCTGGGAACGAGAAAATGTATGGCAAAAATGCCCCCTTCGCTCTTACGTCCGAAACGCTCTCCCACGGCAAAAGTACGAATATTTCCGAAATTTCCAAATAACAAATTAGAGGTGTTATTTGGAAATTTCGGAAATATTTGTACCTTTATCGTAAGATTCAGTTGCTCCGTTTTCGGATACTGACAATCCGTTTTCGGATGTGCGTAAGTCGCGAACAGTTGTTGAGATGTCAGGATTATTAGATGATTGCGAGCCGCTTTCAGGTGCCGACTGATTGGAAATGCCCGATAGATTTTCTGTCGGGCTTTCTATTTTTATAACTTCGTATGAATACGCTTTGTTACCATCGTTAAAAGTCGCTTATTTTGTAATATGATTGGCATTTATTTGCATATACCTTTTTGTAAATCCAAGTGCAGCTACTGCGATTTTTACTCAACGGCTTCGCAATCGCTTGTGCAGCCGGTTGTTATGGCCATGCTGCGCGAAACCGAAAGGCGTAAAAATTATTTTTTGCTGGCAAAAAATAGTTTCTCCGACGCGCAGCAGGCTACCCTGTACGTAGGCGGCGGAACGCCCTCGCTGCTGCCGCCGGATATGCTCAACGCGCTGGCGCAAAAAGCAATGGCAACATTTTGCGCCGCGCCGCCGGTGGAGTTCACGGTGGAGCTCAACCCCGACGACGTTACGCCCGAATACCTGCTGCGCCTGCGCGGTATGGGCGTCAACCGCGTCAGCATTGGCGTACAGTCGTTTTTTGACGACGACCTGCAGCGCCTCAACCGGCGGCACACCGCGCAGCAGGCTGTGAGCAGCGTAGCGCTGGCGCAAAAGGCGGGCTTCGGAAATATTTCCGTTGACCTCATGTACGGCCTGCCCTGCATGGATACCGAGCGCTGGCGCAGCAACCTCGAAACCGTATTTTCGCTGGGCATACAGCACCTTTCGGCGTACGCGCTCACCATCGAAGAGCGTACTCCGTTTGGGGCGCTTCTGCGCAAAAACAGGCTGCTGCTGCCGCCCGAAAGCGAGCTGGCCATGCAGTACGACTTGCTCTGCGCAATGAGCGCAAAAAACGGCTTTGTGCACTACGAGATTTCTAACTTTGCCCTCAACGGCTTTTTTTCCGCGCACAACGCTGCCTACTGGCAGCAGCAACCTTACGTTGGCATTGGGCCAGCGGCGCACTCGTACAACGGGCGGCAGCGGCAATGCAACGTTGCAAGCAGCGCACAGTACATTAAAAATATGGAGGAGGACAAAGATTTTTTTGAGGTTGAAAATTTGAGCAAAGAAAACCGCTACAATGAATACGTTTTTACGGGATTGCGCACCATGTGGGGCATAAATTTAAGCCACCTAAAGCAAACTTTTGATAAAGAGTTGATAAATTATTTGCTCGCTAACGCCAATAAGCACATTGAAAATGAGAATATTGCAGTAAATGGCGATAGGCTGACCATTCCCGAAGACCGCTGGTTTGTGGCCGACAGCATTATTGTTGATTTAATTTGGGCGTAATTTTTTTACCTTTGCAGGATAATGTGAATATGCGCGATGAATATGCGCGGCCACGTGCTTTTACTTTACTCAAAACTTAAAAATTTTATGTATCGCCTTATGATAAAATCGGTTACAGCTACTTTATTTTTCTTTGCCGCGCTTGGCGCTGCTGTATTGGCGCAAGAAACGCCGGATACCAAAACCTTTGACATCCCGCAGCACATCATGGGCAGCGGCAAGCTAACAGCCCAGCAGATGGCTACTTTTGTTGCCGTTACCACCATCGAGGGAGACGCCGAACGCGCCGCACGGCTGGCGCCGCTCTACATTGCCGAGGCGCAGGCGGAGGGCGTAAACCACGACGTTGCCTTTGCGCAGATGATTTTAGAAACCGGATTTTTGCAGTTCAAAGGCATAGTAGCCCCCCACATGAACAACTTTTGCGGGCTGGGAGCGGTAAGCCTAACGCAAACGGGGCACATCTTCCCTGACGAGCTTACGGGCATCAGGGCGCACATTCAGCACCTCAAGGCTTACGCCAGCAGAGAGCCGCTTGCAGGCGAGCTGATAGACCCGCGCTATAGCTTTGTAAGCCCCAAGGGTAAAGCGCCTACCATTGACGCGCTCACCGGCACGTGGGCAAAAGACCCGCAGTATGCCGCCAAAATAAAATCGCTGCTCCGGAGAATGTACTACAACGCAAATGCAGAGATGTGAGAAGACTGGGGCGGGCGTTTGCGCCGTCCCTGCGGGACGGCGCAAGCGCACACATAGCGTTGCAACAAAATCACGTTAACCACAAAAATCATGGCTCAGTAGCTAAATCGTAAATCCTAATTCGTAAATCCTAATTCGTAATTAAGAAAAATGTCTTTAATTAAATCCATATCCGGTATTCGCGGCACCATTGGCGGCGCAGCCGGCGACAACCTCACGCCGATAGATGTCGTAAAATTCACCTCGGCCTACGCTGCATGGCTGCAACAGCAGCAGCACAGCAAGCAAAAAATGAAGGTGGTGGTAGGGCGCGACGCCCGAATTTCGGGGGCTATGGTAAGCAGCCTTGTAACGTCAACGCTACAGTCATGCGGCGTTGACGTAATCAACATCGGGCTGGCAACTACCCCCACCGTAGAGCTTGCCGTAACCTGCGAAAAGGCGCACGGCGGCATTATCATTACGGCAAGCCACAACCCAAAGCAGTGGAACGCGCTCAAGCTGCTCAACGCTCAAGGCGAATTTTTGAGCGCAAAAGACGGCGAGCTGCTGCTGCAAATGGCGGAGCAGGGCGACCTGCAGTTCGCTCAGGTGGACGAGCTGGGAAGTGAGGAGCAAATTGCCAACTCCCTGCAAAACCACATAGCGCTAACGCTGGCGCTACCGCTGGTGAACGCTCAGGCTATTCGGGCGGCAAAGCTCAAGGTGGTGGTGGACGCTGTGAACTCTGTGGGCGGAATTGCCATACCGCAGCTGCTGCATGCGCTGGGCGTGGAGCAGGTGGTGGAGCTCAACTGCAACCCCAACGGGCAGTTTGCCCACAACCCCGAGCCGCTGCCCGAACACCTGACGGAAATATCGAAAGAGGTGCTGAAGCAGCAGGCGCACTTGGGTATCGTAGTCGACCCCGACGTAGACAGGCTTGCGCTGGTGTGCGAAGACGGGAAAATGTTCGGCGAAGAGTACACGCTGGTTGCCGTTGCCGACTACGTGCTAAGCCACGCCAAGGGCGGCGGCAATACGTGCTCCAACCTGTCGTCGTCGCGGGCGCTGCGCGACGTTACCGAGGCGCACGGCGGAGCTTACGCTGCCGCTGCTGTGGGCGAAGTGAACGTAGTGGAAAAAATGCGGCAAACCAACGCCGTCATTGGCGGCGAGGGCAACGGCGGCGTTATCTACCCTGCGCTGCACTACGGCCGCGACGCGCTGGTGGGCGTGGCGCTCTTCCTGTCGCACTACGTGCAGCAAGGCAAGAGCATGAGCGCGCTGCGCGCCGGCTATCCCCCCTACTTCATGTCGAAAAACAAGCTGACGCTAACGCCCGACGTCAACGTAGACGCCGTGCTGAGCGCCATGAAAACCGCTTACGCCGCCGAGCGCGTAACCGACGTTGACGGCGTACGGGTGGACTTTGACGCAAAAAAAGAGTGGGTGCACCTGCGCAAGTCAAACACCGAGCCTGTTGTAAGGATATACGCCGAAAGCGGCGCCCCCGAAAGCGCCGAGGCGCTGGCCAGGCAGGTAATGGAAAAAATGAAAGCCGTAGCCGAAAGCAGCAAGCGGTAGGCAGCGACCTGCTGCGAATTTCCGAAGGGAGTTTGGAGAGCATAAGGCATACCGATACCGGCTGTATGGTGGTGTTGGCCTTTTGAGTTGTCATATACTTACGGGTATATTCCAAATTGTCGCCGGTCGGCAGCTGCCGATTGAGTAACCAGCAAGTAAAGTTGAAGATTAATAAAGCCGTGGAAAATACCATAACGCAGCTTAAAAATGGAGATCACCGGACGTACGAGGCGGTTTTTAAATCGTGGTACGCGCCGCTGTGCGCCTACGCCTGCTCGCTGCTGCGCTGCATGGACGAGGCGGAGGACACGGTGCAGAAAGTGTTCTGTACGCTGTGGGACAAGCGTACGGAAATTGAGGTGCAAACGTCGCTCAAATCGTACCTGTACAAGGCTGTACACAACCACTGCCTCAACCGCCTGAAGCACGAAAAGGTAAGGGTAACGTACCAATCCGACTTCCTGCACACATCCGAAGAGGCGCACGACAGCGCCGGCAGCCATATGGCGCAAAGCGAGCTGGCATCGGCGCTCAACCGCGCTGTAGGGCAGCTGCCGGAGCAGTGCCGCAACGTTTTTGAGCTGAGCAGGATAGAATGTCTGACGTATCCCGAAATTGCAGAGCGGCTGAAAATTTCGCGCAATACGGTAGAAAACCACATGTGCAAGGCGCTACGCCTGCTGCGCGAAAAGCTGAAAGAATTTTTAGAATAATTGACAATTGACAATTAATAATTAATAATTAATAATTAGGAATAGTGGCAAATGAATTCAAAATTCAAAATTTAGAATTCAAAATTTAGAATTATGTTGCAGGATATTGACCGTATTATAGCGCGGCACTTAGGCGGCGACGCTACGCCGGAGGAGCAAAGCTTGCTGCGTACATGGCTTGCCGAATCGGAGCAAAACCGGACGTTCTTTGCGGCAATCGTGTCGGACGCAAAGCCCGATACGGAGCAAGCATGGAAAAAGTTTGAGCGGCACATGCAGCAAAATTCATCTGCGCCTGCGCCGCCGCGCACCGCTGCTTGGAAGCTCACGCTACGGTACGCCGCCGCTATCGCGCTGCTTGCCGGAGCTGCAACGATAGCGTGGATAAAGCTGGGCGGCAACGACCCTTCGCAGCAGGTTTGGATGGTGGCCAAGAGCGAAAACGAGGCGTACACGTACATGCTGCACGATAGCACCAGCGTATCGCTGAACAAGGGCAGCCAGCTCTCCTGCATTGGCGACTACGGCGACGGTAAGCGCGAGCTGCAGCTCGAGGGCGAAGCGTTTTTTGAGGTAGCCGCGTCCGGCAGCGGGCAGCTGGTGGTGCACGCCGAGGAAACGCTCATTCGGGATATCGGTACGGCGTTTAACGTGCAGGCTTACCCCGACAGCGGCAGCGTAACGGTATTCGTACAGCGCGGCGAGGTGCACTTTTACGGCGAGGCAAGCAGCGGCCTCATCCTGAAAGCGGGCGAAACCGGAATTTTTGACAGGCACGCCAAAACATTCAGCCGCAGCCAAACCGACGCTAACGCTGCATCGTACGCAACAAAAATATTCGTGTTCCGGGACAAACCGTTGGACGAAGCCATAGCGCTCATCAGCAGGGTGTACAACGCCCGAATTTACTTGGACGACCCCGCTGCCGCCGCCAAAACCATTAGCGTAACGTTCGACAACGAAAGCCTCGAAGAAATAGTAGAGGTAATAGGCGAAACGGTGCACCTGCAAGTAACGCAAAGCGCTGACGGCTATGTGCTGAAGTAGTAAATCCGGCTATAACAGGTAAATGGTGAACATGAAAACAAAAAACGGCATAAAAAAGTATTTTCTTCTCTTCTTTCTTTTTTCCTTTTTTCCCCTCTTTCCCGTTGCGGTACATGCCTCGTCGATTTTAGAAAAACCGGTTACGCTAAGCATGTACAGCTGCCCGCTGGAGGACATCCTTAACGAAATCAGCCGGCAAACCGGCATCCGGTTTTCGTACAGCCCGCAGGCCGTTGACGTACGCCAGCTCGCCTCGCTCGACGCGCAGAGCCTGCCGGTAAAGGACGCGCTCCGGCAAGCTTTGGGAAGCAAGTACGAATATAAAGCTACCCGGAAATTTGCCATACTGCAAAAATCAAAAGTAAAAATAACCCTTTCGCCGGCGCTTGAGCAGCAAAACCTTGAAGTAGAAAAAGTGGAGTATTTGTACATCACAAATCAGCGGCGGGTAAAAAAATTGTGCTACACGGATAGTGGTACGGCGCTCGACGATTGTCCTATCATTACAAACAATAAAAATTCAATTGTAATGAAAAGACAAATTATCGCCATTATGCTGGCAACAGCGCCAATCGTAAGCGCAGAGGCGCAGCAACCTTCAACCGTTTCCCAGCAGCTGGGAGAAGCCGGAAAAAGTTTTATCTCGCTCGTAGAAGAGGTCGCCGTCGGCACAACGCAGGCGGTGAAAGTAGCTGCCGACAAGGTAGGTCAGCAAGCTTCTAACCTGAAAACAGCCGTAGCGCAAAGCAGCGGCAGTACGACGGCAGGCGCTCTCAAGGTTGAGCCGGAAAGCCAACCTGACTCAAGCGTACCGGCCGCGCCAAAAGCCGCCGATACGCTTGCCGCAGCGCAAACCGCCGATACGCTTGCTATAGCGCAGGCCGCCGCCGCTACCGTACCGGCAGCAGCAGCAGTGCCGCCCGCCGCCGCTACACCGGCAAGCAGCGATAGCGTTCACCCCGTTATTTTCACGCTCTTTTATCCCTTCTCTTTTCCGGAGCTGCAAACGGAGAAGTATGCGTACAACGCTTCGTTCAGCTGGATATGCGGCATCAACAGCGGAGTTCGCGGGGTAGAGCTGGGAGGATTGGCCAACATCAACCGCCACTACATGTCGGGTGTGCAGCTCGCAGGCGTTAGCAACCTGAGCTTGGGCAGCGTTACCGGCGTTCAGATGGCGGGCGTTGCCAACCTTGCCGTTCGGGATACGGCGAAAGCGCAAATGGCAGGCGTTGTCAACGTTGCGCAAAGCTCCGAATTTCAGGCGGCGGGCGTTGCCAACGTTGCCTACCTCAACGGCAACGTGCAGCTGGCAGGCGTTGCCAACCTTGCCTACCTCAACGGAAAAGTGCAGCTGGCAGGCATTTCCAACCTTTCGGCAAAAGGCGCCACCGAAGCGCAGATAGCGGGCATTTCCAACGCTGCCCGGAGCGCCGAATTTCAGGCGGCAGGTATCGCCAACCTTGCCTACAGCAACGGAAAGGTGCAGGTGGCAGGCATTGCCAACGTTGCCGATACCTCCCGCTGTCAGGTTGGGCTGGTGAACGTTGCGAAAAGGGCAGGCGTACAGGTGGGCTTGGTCAACGTGTGCGATACCTCCGGCGGCGTTATGGTTGGCTTGATAAATGTAGCAAGAAAAGGAGGGCTGCACGAATTTGAGGTGAGCGCGGGGCTTGTGGACAACATCAGCGTAGCCTACCGCTTGGGTACGGCAAGGCTCTACACTTCTGCAGGGCTTTCCTACCGCTTCAACGACAGCCGGTGGCTATCCGGAGTAGGCTTGGGAACGCAAATTCCCATTTCCAAGAGCTGGGGCATTAACGTCGAAGGCGTGTCGCAGCATGTGATTACAAGCAGATTTTGGGAGCATGGGTCGTTCAACCACCTGTCGCAGCTGCGGGTGCTGGGCTGCAAGCGCTTTGCGAAGCACTTCGCCGTATTTGCCGGCCCAACGTTTTACATCTACAATACCAACACCAGCAAGTCCAACTCGGTTGACCTGAAAACGCCCTACACCATCTACTCCGACCGGCACGGAAACGTTGCCACCAAAGCGTGGATAGGTTTTTCGGCAGGCATCAGGCTGTAGCCGAAGAAGAAGAGGACGAGGACGCCGCTGCTGCCAATTGTTCCCGTACGCTTTGGGCTTTGCTTTCGCGTACGCCAACGCTAATGTAGCACCGGTCGTTGCCAAAGTCCTGCGAAAGTATGCGCAGCTGCTCATCCTTCACTATTTTCATTACCCCGTTCATGCCGGCGTACGGAAACTTTACGGTGAGCACGACTTCCCACGTGCGCTGCACCACCTGTGCGCCGGCTATGGCGTTGGCGGTAGCGCTTTTGTAGGCTGTAGTAAGCCCCGATGTTCCCAGCAGCGTTCCGCCAAAGTAGCGCGTCACCACCACCAGCACGTTGGTCAAATTTGCCGATAGCAGCTGCCCAAGTATAGGTTTGCCCGCCGTGCCGCTTGGCTCGCCGTCGTCGTTGGCGCGAAGCAGCGCACCCTCTTTCCCCATGCGGTAGGCGTAGCAGTGGTGCCGTGCGCTGTGGTGCTCCCGCTTGACGGACGCTATGCGCTCCTTCACCTCCTGCTCGCTCTGCACCGGAAATGCGTAGGCCAGAAACTTGCTGCCCTTATCCTTATAAACGCCTTCGGCAGGCGCAGCGATGGTGCTGTACGTATCGTCCATAGTAAAAATGGATTAAAAATTGTTGATGTAGGGGACATTTTGCAGTCGCAGCGGCAAATATAGGCAAAGTCTTTGAATGGCGCAAAGCGAAAGGCGCTTCCTCTGAAAAATCAGTAGCGCCTCAAAAAAGATTTAGCCCTTTTGGAATAAATTTTGTGCGGTTTCAAAAAAATGTACTACCTTTGTACCCATTAATTTTTAAAAAGCAATGTCACTACAACGATTTTACGGCTTCTTCTACTACTATCAGCACATGCATGGCGGGGTTGAGCGAGTTTGTATTGACTAATTTAAAATAAAAATATACCATCGTAAAGTCCCGCACCTCTGTGTTGCGGGATTTTTTATTTGCAGGCAGCTTTAATGATATTGTAACGCATTGTTAACCACAAAAATATAAAATATATTTGTAATTCATACATTCTTAATTCATAATTTTTAATTCTTAATTTAAAAACCGATGTTGCCAAAAAAAGTAGCCATACAGGGCGTTGCGGGCGCCTTTCATGAGCTGGCCGCCCAAAAAATTTTCGGTAAAGATATTAAGGCAGTGGAGTGCGATACCTTCCGCGAGCTGGCGCAAAAGCTGCATACCGGCGAGGTTGATTTTGCGGTAATGGCCATAGAGAACACCATTGCCGGTACGCTGCTGCCCAACTACTCGCTCATCAACGAGTTCGGCCTGAAGGTGGTAGGCGAGGTTTACCTGCATATCGAAATGCAGCTGATGGCGCTGCCGGGGGTGCGCCTGTCGCAGATAGCGTACATACATTCGCACCCCATTGCCATTGCGCAGTGCAGGGAGTTCCTCGATATGCTGCCGGCAACGGTTACCGTGGTGGAAAAAAATGATACGGCCGAATCGGCGCAGCTCATTATAAAGAATAACCTTGCCGATACCGCAGCAATTGCCGGAAATCTGGCCGCCGAAATGTACGGGCTGCACGTTATTGCAAAAGATATACACACCTGCAAGCAAAACTTTACCCGCTTTCTTGCGCTGAGCCGTACGCAGCGCCAAAGCGATTTAAATAGCAAGGCTTCGCTGTGCCTTGAGCTCGAGCACCGTAGCGGGTCGCTGGCCAAGGTGCTCGGCATTTGGGCTAAGCATGGCATTAACCTCACCAAAATTCAGTCGGCGCCAATCATCGGAAAACCTTACCAGTACTGGTTTTATGTTGACTTGGAGTGGAGCGATAGCGCCGCATACCGGCAGGCAATGGCAGAGGCGTCGATGTACGCCGCAAGCCAAAGCGTGCTGGGCGAGTACGTGCGAAACAGCTGGGAAGGTGAAGAAACTAAAAACTGAAAACTGAAAACTAAAAACTGAAATCCAAATGGTTGTATCTTTTGTAGGTGTTGGTTTAATTGGCGGATCTGTGGCTATTGCGCTGCGCAAGCGTGGTTTTGCCACGCGGCTTATCGGGGCTGACAGCAACCCCCGGCATGTGGAGCAGGCGCTTGCGCTGGGCTTGGTGGACGAGGCATTGCCTCCGGACGAGGCGGTGAAAGCGGCAGACTTGGTTGTGCTGGCGGTGCCGGTAAACGTTGCGCGGGAGCTGCTGCCGCGCATCCTCAACTTGCTAAAGGAAGACGCTGTGCTGGTGGACATGGGGTCAACCAAGAGCGGGATATGCACCCTTGCCCGAGCGCACAGCAAGCGCGCGCAGTACGTGGCCTCGCACCCTATGGCCGGCACGGAGTACTCCGGCCCAACGGCGGCGATTGACGGGCTTTTTGACGGAAAAAAAGCCATTGTATGCGAGCAAAACCTCAGCGCCGATTTTGCGCTGAACAGGGTACTCGCCATGTACCACTGCCTCAACATGGAGGTGCTGTTTTACACCGACGCGGAGGCGCACGACAGGCATGTAGCCTACGTGTCGCACATATCGCACGTGAGCTCGTTCATGCTGGGGCTTACGGTGCTCGAGGTCGAAAAAAGCGAAAAGCACATCCTCGACCTCGCCGGCACGGGCTTTGAGTCAACGGTGCGGCTGGCCAAAAGCTCTCCCGGAACGTGGACACCCATTTTTCTGCAAAATGCAGCCAGCGTGTCGCACGCCCTGGAAAAGTATATCGAAAACTTACAGCGCTTCAAGGTTTGCGTGGACGCGCACAGCGCCGAGGGTATCACCGCGCTGATAGCCGAGGCAAATAAAATTGAGAAGATTATCAAGTAAAATTCAAGTAAAATTCAAGTAAAATCCACCTTAAATCGTTACAATAACTTACGGCTTCAAAAACCATTATCGCCTCATAGCCATGTTGGATATGAGAATTTTAAGCAAGAAAAAAATATGAAAATAGACCTGAATCTTTCGCCGATAGCGAACCATTTGGAAAATCCCCGCTGGCCGGCGCTGATAGCCGGCCCGTGCAGCGCCGAGAGCGAGGAGCAGCTGCTGGATACTGCCCGCCAGCTAAAGGAAACAAAGCGCATCAGCTACTTCCGCGCAGGCGTGTGGAAACCGCGTACACGCCCCGGCTCGTTTGAAGGCGTGGGCGAGGTGGCGCTCAAGTGGCTGCAAACCGTAAAGCAGGAAACCGGCCTGCGCACCGCCGTAGAAATAGCCACCACCGAGCACGTGGAGCTGGCGCTAAAGTACGGCGTTGATGTCCTGTGGGTGGGGGCGCGCACCTCCGTAAACCCTTTTTCGGTGCAGGAAATTGCCAACAGCATTAAAGGCTGCAACGTGATGGTGCTGGTCAAAAATCCGGTAAACCCCGACTTGCAGCTCTGGGTAGGAGCGCTGGAGCGCATCAACCGCGCGGGCATTACCCAGCTGGCGGCTATTCACCGCGGATTTTCGGCCTACGAAAAATCGGTGTACCGCAACGAGCCTGTGTGGAGTATGCCCATTGAGCTCAAAACGCTCTGCCCCTCGCTGCCTATCATTTGCGACCCCAGCCACATTGCCGGAAAGCGCGACCTTGTACCCTTGGTGGCGCAAAAAGCCCTGGACTTGAACATGGACGGCCTCATGGTGGAGGTGCACAACAACCCCTGCATAGCAAAGAGCGACGCCGAGCAGCAGCTACTGCCCAACGCTTACGCCCAGATGATATACGCGCTGCAGCTGCGCGAGATTACCCCTGCGAGGCCAGAGCAGCGCAGCGAGCTCGACGCCTACCGGCAGCAGATAGACGTCATTGACGAAACCATTTTCCGGTCGATGGCGCAGCGCATGAGCATATCCCAAAAAATAGGGCAGTACAAAAAAGACCACAACCTGATGGTGTTGCAGCTCAACCGCTGGGAAGAAATTCTGGAAAAGCGCTGCGGCTTGGCCACCGCTATGGGGTTGAACTACGAGTTCACCAAGCGCCTGCTGGAGCTTGTCCACGAAGAATCCATCAACCTGCAAACCGAAATAATGGGCTAAATCTTTTTTTGAGGTGCTACTGATTTTTCGGTGGAAACGTCGGGTGCATTTAAGATTGTCGCTTTTTTTTAATGAAGGGGGCAGTTAAAAAAAGACAAAAAGAAAATGACCCCCCAAATTTAAAAGTTTTTTTAT
>JAISGH010000140.1 GCA_031263185.1 Prevotellaceae bacterium
GGGCGTTGCCCTACGCTATTGATGTCGGGCTTTCAGCCCTTGTCAACATTGACCTCAGCAAACCGTCGCCTTTTCACACAGCCTCCTTTGGAGAGGGGCCGGGGGTGAGGTCTCTACAGCTTTTATATCCGTTATATGTTATTTATTTCTTATCCCTTAGTAGCGAGTGATAATATTTTTGGGCTCCTCTAAAAGTTCATTATTTTTTTCTCAAACTTTTTTGCCCACCGTAACGTGCACCAAGTCTATTTTGGAGGCCGAAGCCTTGAGTATTCGCACTTTGAAGTTTCCCATCTCCAGCGTTTCGCCCACGTTGGGTATGCTTTCGCTGCTGAAAATGATAAATCCGGCAAGGGTTTCGTATTCGTCCAGCTCTTCGATGTTGAGGTTGTACTTTTCGTTGAGGTAGGTTACCTCCAGCCGTCCGGCAAGAATAAACTCGTTGGCCGACAGCTGCTTTTCGAGAAGGCTTTCCGAGTCGTGCTCATCCTCTATTTCGCCAAAAATTTCCTCCATCATGTCCTCCATGGTTACCATGCCGGCGGTGCCGCCAAACTCGTCAACCACCACGGCAACCGACTTGTGGTCTTTTATGAGCGCGGCGAGCAGCTTTTGCGCCGACATGCTTTCGGGCACAAACTCCAGCGAGATGAGCATATCGCAAATGCTGCCGTGAGACCTGAACAGGTCGGTAGAGCGGACGTACCCAATAATGTTGTCGATGGAGCCTTGGTACACCATGAGGCGCGAAAATCCGGTCTGCACAAACAGCGAGCGCAGCGCCTCTACGCTTTCCTCCTGCGCTATGGCTTCTATTTCGGTGCGGGGCACCATACACTCGCGCACCTTGACGTCGGCAAAGCTCAGCGCATTTCGGAAAATCTGTATGTCGTGCTCCCGCTCCGGCTCCTCCGACAGCTCTGTCGCCTCGCCGGCGACGCTTTGCAGCTCATTCTTTTCAAACATCGGCACGGCTGACGGCTCGGCTACTTTTTCCCTGAACCCGTAGCGCAGCACCACCGACGAAAACCATGTGGTAAACCGGGCAGCGGGGTAGCATATCAAGTATACAAGAAAAGCGGGGATGCTGAAAGCGCGAAGAAAAAAGTTGGGGCGCAGCCGGCAAATGGTACTTGGCAAAAAGTTGCCCACCAGCAGCGCAGCAAAAGATGATATGAGCACGCCGGCTATCAGGTGCGCGTGGGGCGAAAATCCGCTCATGCCGCCGTGCGCGTACAGCATGTTGGCTATTGCAATGGTGTAAACAACCAGCGCCACGGTGTTGGCCAACAGAATAGAGGCGGTAAACTGCCCCTGGTGGCGCATGAGGATTCCAACAAGGTAGGTGTAAATCTTGCCTTGCTGTCGGTCAATTTCTACCTTCAGCTTGCTGGACGAAAGAAATGCTATCTCCAAGCTTTTCAAGAAAGCGGAGAAAAGAAGCAGGGTAAATATCAGCCATCCGGAGTTCATTGGGCGCCTTCCTTTTTGTCGTCAACGTAAATAATGCTGTCAAATACTTCCTGTATCTCGTAGTCTGTGAACGATTCGTCGGAAACCAACCCTTTGCCGTAAATTATTGCCCCTTTTTGGGTGTCAACTATTTTTACCAGCACGTCGGTGTATATTTTTTTTGTTTTTTGGTCCCAAAAGAGTTTTTCCGTTCTGAGCTCGTCGCCCTGCATATTTTTTACCACTACGTTTCCGTTGGCCTCCCACAGCTCTTTTGCCTCGTAGTTTATGGCTTGATCTGCCGTAATGCTCGACTCTACGGTTACCGAGTCGAGGTAGCGGTAAAGCTCTATTCCTTTTGGAAAATCGGTGTATTTTTCTTCGGCAAAGTGAAATTGCCTCAGCTCCGGGGCAATGAAGCGGACTTTTGTACCTCCCAGCTCCGTTACCCGCCCGTTCAGGTTTTCTATGCGTAGCGACGGAATGGTCTGTATGTCGTTGATTTCCATTATTTTTTCAATGCTGCTCTTGCACGAAAAGGTAGCAGCAGCGGCAAGCAGCAGGGCTGCCGACACTTTTACTCGATATGGCGTTACGGTTTTCACTCGTACTTATACTTTACGAACCAAAGCTCAAAAAGAGTTATTCCCAGCGAAAAGTTTACGTAGGTTTCCTGCACCATGCCGTGGTCGGTAGTTCCTCTCCGCCCAACCTCAACGCCGGCGTTGAGGTATCCGGCGCCCCTCATCGGTACGCTGACGCCAACGTTCAGGGACATATCCCCCACCGCGTAGCCGTTGTGCAGGAACGGCGTTTGCGAGTAGCGAAGGCCACCGCGGTAGGTCATGCGCTTCCAGAAGTAGCGCACGTCGTAGCGGTTGGGGATGTAGTAGCCGCCCAGCCCTGCGCTGTACGAGCGTCCCAGCTCGTTGGGGTTGTTCATCACCGTAGTTTTTGACCAGTCCTGATAGCTGAATTCGGCGCCCAGCATCCACTTTTCGGAGGCGGTAATGCTTGCGCCGAGGGTTAGCAGCATGGGCAGCTTCACCGACGAGGCAACGGACGAGCTGTACGCCGTATCGGGCATGTTGTCGGCACCTGCAATTTGAGAGAATGTGCTTTGCGTTCCGCTCAAGCTGACCTCCGGCTGCCACGAAGCGCCCAGCGCTATGCTGCGGTTGCCGCTTAGCGGTTGCGCGTACTGTATGCCCAATACCGGAGCAAAATCTGAAATTTTTTGGGTTTTGGATGAGCGAATATCGGCGTAGTAGGCGTTGGTGTTTTGCTGCACGTTGTAGTAGTGGCTGACGCTGCCAAAGTAGTAGCGTACGCCCACTCCTGCCGAAAAGTGTTGGGAAATGTTGTAGCCCAGGTTCAGAAAAATTTGGTTGATACCGTTTTCGCCGCGGTACAGGTAGCGCACGTCGCCCATGTTGGCTACGAGAAAGTCGTTTTGCTCGCGCCTTTCAAACTCGTAGCCTACGCTGCTGAAAGGCATTATCCCAAAGCTCACGCCAAGCCGCCTAATGGGAAAAGCAAACGCCAGGTGGTGAAAGTTGGCCGTGTTGTAGCTGGTGCTTTGGCTTGCCGTTCCGGAGTAAAAGTTTCTCATTTCTCCGCCAAAGTCCAGCATAAAGGTAAGCGAGTCCCGCGCAGACGCTCCGGCAGGGTTTACGTAGTCTATTTGCCTTGCTTCGCGTACACCGGTGGTGATGCCGCCCATGTTGCCGGTGGTGGTCAACCCCGGCCGTGTAATATCGCCCAATCCGTACATGGAGTAAGGAGAGTATGTATTGATGCTGCTATTGTCCTGAGCATACACGGAGCCGACGATACAGAATCCCACCCCCAAAAAAGTCCATTTATTTAGCCTCAGCATAGTGCTCAAGTATCCTGTTTAATCCGATTAACACTAAATCATAATCTACAAATATCGGTTTTTTTACCCTATTTGCCAAGAAATAAGCGTCGCCACCGGTAAAAACCACGATTAAATTTGAGTATTTTAAAGCAAATTGTTCTATGTTAACTTCCACCTCGTATATTACCCCGTTGAGTACCCCCGCCGTAACAGCCTCTTGGGTGCTGCTACCCGGCGAAGGGTAGCTGCCGACTGCCTCGCACAGGGGCAGCCGTCCGGTGAAGTCGTGCAGCGCCTTGAAGCGCAAGGCAATGCCCGGCGAGATGTTGCCGCCAAGGTATTCGCCGCGGTCGCTCACCAGCTCGTAGGTAATGGCTGTTCCGGCGTCCACCACCAGCACGTTACGGTCGGGAAAGCGAAAGTTTGCCCCCACCGCCGCCGCCAGCCTGTCGGCGCCCAGCGTCTCGGGCGAGGCGTACAGGCTGCGTACAGGCAGGGACATTCCGGGCGTTACCGTTACCGCGCCGGGCAGCAGGTTGCGCACCTGCGCGGCTACAGCGTCGTCTGCGCGGCGCACCGACGCAATGATGGAGTGCGGCAGCCTGCCATGCTCGGCCAAAAACGTACGCCCTTCGGCAAACGAAGCGCTGCCGTCAACCAGCCTGTCCGTCACAACGCCGCGCTCCACCACGGCCAGCTTTACGGCAGCATTGCCAATATCTACAACCAAATTTGCCAAAACTCTGCTTGCTTTTTATGTGTGAGCACATGCTTTGCCTTTACATGGCAAAGACAGGGAACAATAAAAAACACCTGAAATAAAGCTTCAGGTGCTTTGACTTTGCGCACATTTTTTTGTATGCGCAGCAATAACGCTATTGCTCGTTGCAGCGGAGAGGGAGACACTCGAAATATCATTATGATTTATATTCATTCATTAGAGTTTATATTCAATAGATGCTTGCGTCGTCCCGTAGGGACGGAATGTTGGTAGAAAACCCGATTATCCCCCCCCCCTCCTCGTCCCGTCCCGTCCCTTAGATTTGCATTTTGTAAAGGAAATAAAAGGGCGTAATTTTGTGATGATAAAAAGGAATAAAAACATTAAACTCAAAAAGAAAGGAAACCAACCGGCGACCTATTGTCCCGTAAAAGGAAGACTTATGTCCCTATTTAGTACCGGTTGGCTTTTTCTTGAAGTAAAGAACAACCTAAGTAATAATTTAGCCTGCATTATTAAGGTGCTTAGGTTTACTTCAAGCCCCCTTCTTTTCTTTTTTGAGTTTTCAAAAGGCAAAGTTAGCATAAAAATCTCATTTTACACACAACCGCATAAAAATGGTTTTCAAAATTTTTACCGGCAGCGGCGTTTCTTTGTACAGGCCGGAATTTTTACGCACAAAGGACTTTTACAAATTGCCTTCCCTGTACATTTTCGGCGATACTCCCACTCTACGCTTAAAGTATTTGCCAAAAAACGATTGGGTAGGGAAATTCAGCTCATAGCAGATTTGCTGGATGGTCATGTTGGTAGATTTTAGCAGCGCCTTTGCTTCGAGCATTACAAAATCGTCAATCCAATCGGAAGCCGATTTGCCGGTGGCCGACTTGAGTACTTGCGACAGGTACTTTGGCGTGAGGTTAAGCTTATCGGCGTAAAACGCAGCGTCGCGCTCGTGGCGGTAATTTTCGCGCACGAGGCTCGTAAACTGCTCTACCAAAAAACCCTGCCGGGTTTGCTTTGTGGCGTCAAGATGCTTTTGAAAAAATGGATACGCCATATAAAAAAACAGCATTGTCAGGTGCTTTACCATTTCGAGGCGGCAGGGATTGTCGGCCATTGCCATTATTTTTTTGAGCATAAAAAAATATTTTTTCACAAACGGCATGCTTTCGCGGTCGAGCTGAGCGTATGGATTTTCCTGAATGGCAGCCGAAAGAGCGGCTTGCTTGTCGATAAGCGGCAGCAGCTCGGGCGCAAAGCGGTGCGAAAGCACAAGGCAGTAACCCGCAAAATCCTCGCTGATATGCTCGTAGTGCAAAATTTGGTTGGGGCGAACAATGATGGCAAACGGCGCAGATAGATTATAGGGTTGAAAATCAACCGTTCCGATTGCATTTCCTTTGGTACAGACCACGAGAAACAGCATATCAAATTTGAATGGAAAATTAAAAGCGGGAGCGCCCACAAGCGTAAAATTATCAAACAGAATAATGTCGGCGCCAATGCTTGTGCGGTTTGCCTGATTGATTATGTCCGTTTGCCACGATAGCGGCGTTACCTTTCTTTCCATACAGCTGTATTTTTTTGCCTGTAAAGATACAGCTTTTCAGCGTTTTGTTCCAACCATTATTCTCTTTTTACCGAAACTAAATTGTTCTTTGGCCGTTTAGTCCAACTGTTCGGCAAAATTGACCTTGCCAATATTGGCAGGAGCAGTAATTTTGCTCGCTAAAATTTAAACGTACTTTATATTGCGTATTTTATATGAATAAGTTGAATAAAATTAAGCGCGTGTTTTGTCCGCTGCCGCTTGCCGGGCTGCTTGCTTTTTTCTGCATTTTCCCAGCTAATGCACAGAGCATTACAGGCATTTGGCTGACCGAAAACGGAGAATCGAAAGTGGAGATTTACGAGCGCAGCGGCGAGCTTTTCGGCAAGGTGATTTGGGTAAAGGAGCCGACGGAAAAAGCGCAAAAAAGCGTTGGCGTAACTATTCTGAAAAATTTTGTTCTTCAAGAAGATAACACTTATACGGGCAGCATTTTTGCCCCGCACCTCAACAAAACCTTCAAAGGCGCTATTACCCCGAAAAGTGAAAGCGAAATCACGGTGCACGGCTTCCTTGGCATTTCACTTTTTGGCAGCTCGCAATATTGGGAAAGAGCAAATTCAATTAATAATTAATAATTAATAATTAATAATTAATAATGCGATTACGATTAATACTAAAATAATATGAGGATGTATTGCAAATTCAGCGCTTGGGTATTGTTGCTCTGCTTTTCTGCCTGTTCGAAAAAGCAGGGGGCGCAAACGCAGGAAAAAACCATACCGGTAAAAGTAATGGAAGTTGCTGCCGGGCAAGCGGCGGGCGGTAAAAGCTACGTCGGTACGGTGGAGGAATCGGCTGCCGTTTCGCTTGCGTTCTCGCTTATGGGGACAGTGGAGGAGGTTTTTGTGCAGGAGGGGCAGCGGGTGCACAAAGGGCAGCTGCTCGCCGCGCTCAACGCGGCTACGTCCGAAAATTCGTATCAGGTGTCGCTTGCAAAGCTTCGGCAGGCGCAGGATGCCTACGACCGCCTCACAAAAGTCCACGAAAACGGCAGCTTGCCCGATATTAAGCTCGTGGAGGTGGAAGCGGGCTTGCTGCAGGCAAAGTCGATGGCTGCCATTGCAAAGAAAAATCTGGAAGACTGCAAGCTTTACGCCCCCCGCGATGGCGTGATGGCAGAGCGAAACGTTGAGGCGGGCGGCAGCGTAATTCCTGCGCAGGCGGCGTTCAGGCTCGTTTCGGTAGATAAGGTTTTTGTAAAAATTCCCGTCCCCGAAAACGAAATAGGCAGCATTGCAGAGGGGCAGGCAGCGCACGTTACGGTTGCCGCGCTTGGCAACGCCGCTTTTTCGGGCAAAGTAGAAATAAAAGGCGTGTCGGCAAATGCGGCGTCGCACACCTACGAGGCAAAAATCGGCGTCAACAACCGTGCAGGTGCAAGCCATGCCTTGCCCCTGCTGCTGCCCGGAATGGTTTGCAAGGTTACGCTTGCCGGCAGCAGCGGCGCGGCGGAAATTGTAGTGCCCAACCGCGCCGTGCAAATTGCGGCAGACGGCAGGCAGTACGTTTGGCTTGCAAAAGGCGGCATCGCCAAGCGCCGCTTTGTAAAAACGGGCAACCTGACCGACAGCGGAATCGCCATAGCCGAAGGGCTCTCGGCAGGCGACAGCCTGATTATAGAAGGCTTTCAGAAGGTAAGCGAGGGTACGAAAATCTCAACCGGCAGCAGCTTAAATTAGCCCCAAAATGAGCAAAAACAACAGAATTATTGAGTGGGCAATGCAAAACCGGCAAATCATTATTTTGCTGATGGCGGTACTTTTTGCGGGCGGAATTTATTCGCTCGCCGAAATGCCGAAGCAGGAAATGCCCGAACATACTATCCGAAAAGGGCTTGTGGTGGGCGTGTACCCCGGCGCGAGCTCCGCGCAGGTGGAGGAGCAGCTTACCAAGCCGCTCGAGCGCTACCTTTTTACCTTTCCGGAGGTCAACCGCAAAGCTACCACGTCGAGAAGCGAAGACGGCGTGGCTTACATTTTCGTCGACTTGGCCGACGATGTGAAAGAAAACAGCGTTGTCTGGTCAAAAATCAAGCACGGAGTTGCGTCGTTCAAATCCACGCTGCCGGCGGGCGTACCGGCGGTGGTGGTCAACGATAATTTTGGCGATGTGTCTGCAATTCTGGTAGCAATGGAGTCGGGCGACAAGACCTACCGCGAGATTGACGGCTACTGCGACGCGCTCGAAGACTGCCTGCGCGCCGTGCCCGACGTGGCAAACGTGCGGCGTTACGGCTCGCAAAAAGAGCAGATTACAATCTACGTTGATGGCGAAAAGCTGTCGGCTTACGGCATTGGCGCGAAAACCCTTACCGCCAACCTGTTTTCGCAGGGATTTACTGCCGCAGGCGGCTCGCTGGAAAACAGCCAAAGCCTCACGCCGCTTCATATTGCCGAAACCTACCACACCGAGCAGGAGGTTGCCGAGCAAATCATTTTTTCCACTCCGCAGGGCGATGTAGTTCGGGTGAAAGACATTGGGCGCGTGGTGCGCGAGTACCCTGCGCCCGACAGCTACATTACCCACAACGCCCGAAAATGCGTGCTGCTGTCGATAGAGGTCAACCAGAAAGCCAACATCATTACCTTTGGCAAAGAGGTAAATCAGGTTTTGGCGCAATTCAAAAGCGAGCTGCCCGAAAGCGTGAACATCAACCGGATTGCCGATCAGCCCGAAATCGTCAGCCATTCAATCGCTACATTTTTGCGCGAATTGCTGGTTGCCATTTTCGCGGTCGTGCTTGTGATTATCATTTTGCTGCCGTTTCGCGTGGCGGCGGTGTCGGCCATGTCTATTCCCATTACCATAGCCATCACTTTTGTAGTAATGCGCGTAGCGGGCATTCCGCTCAACTTCGTTACGCTGGCTGCCCTAATGGCAGTTTTGGGGATAATAGTTGACGATACGATTGTGGTGGTTGACAACTATATCGACAAGCTCGACGCGGGCGTTGACCGCCGGAACGCCGCCATTCGCAGCGTTCAGGAATATTTTAAATCCATCCTGTCGGCAACGCTGGCCATCAGCATTACCTTTATCCCGATTTTATTTACTACCACCGGCAACATGCGGGATATGATACGGCATTTCCCCTGGACGATTTGCATCGCGCTGTTTTCGTCGCTGCTGGTGGGTGTGCTTGTCATTCCGATAATCCAGTACTTTCTAATAAAACGAGGATTACACGCGGCAACCGCTTCGCCGGTCAAAAAACGCCGTTCGTTTCTCGATGTCGCTCAGTCGGCCTACGAAAAGCTGCTGGCCAAAACTTTTGCGTTTCCGAAAGTAACCCTGCTTGCTGCTTTGGCAAGCATTATCGCGGGTGTGCTTATGTTCCTGTCCGTACCCATGCGCATGATGCCGGTTGCCGAGCGCGACCAGCTTGCCGTTGAAATCTACCTGCCAAACGGCAGCCCGCTTGCCAAAACCGCCGCCGTTGCCGACAGCATGGAAAACATGCTGCGAAAAGACAGCCGCGTAAAATCCGTTTCGGCTTTTATTGGCACCAGCTCGCCCCGATTTCATATTGTATATGCGCCCCACGTTCCGTCGAAAGCCTACGCGCAGCTTGTTGTAAATACCGTATCAAACAGGACAACAGAGGAGGTGCTCGACGAATATACCAACAAGTACGCTTTCTATTTTCCCGAAGCCTACGTGCATTTCAAGCAGCTCGACTTCCAAATTACCGACGCGCCGCTCGAAATCCGTCTGGCAGGCAACAATATCAGCGACCTGAAAGCGCAGGCAGAAAAGGTCGAAGCGTATTTGCGCAGCTTGGACGAGTGCTTGTGGGTGCGCACAAGCTTTGAAGCGCCTGTGCCGAGCGCAAAAATCGAACTTCGCCCCGAAGAAACCGCGCGCTTGGGGATTAGCAAAGCGCTGGTTTCGGTTGGCATTTCGTCGGGGTTAACGGGAATGAAAATCAGCGAGGTGTGGGAGGGTAGCTACTCCCTGCCGGTTTGTATTGAGCCGCAAAAAGCCGAAAATACCGTTTCCGATTTGGAAAACGTGCCGATTTCGGGCTTGCTCGGCTCGTCGGTACCCTTGCGGCAAATCGCCAGAATTTCGCCCGAATGGAACGAAGGCATTATCACGCACCGCAGCGGAATACGGACTATCACGGTCTTTGCCGATATAAAGCGAGGCGAAAACGTGAATAGGGTTTTGAATAAAATTTTCGGCTATACAGACAGCGAGCTTCTACCGCAGCTGCCCGCGGGAATGACGCTTCAGTACGGCGGCAGCAGGGAGCAGGACATGCAAACGTTCGTGCCGCTGATAGCGGGAATGATTATCGCGTTTGCCATTATGTTTTTTATTCTTGTGTTCCACTTCCGCAAGCTGAAGCTGGCGGTAATTGTAATGTCGTCGGCGGTGCTGTGCCTGTTTGGGGCGGCGTTTGGCGTTTGGATTACGGGCATTGATTTCAACGCCTTTGCCATTTTGGGAATAATCGGGCTGGTCGGCATTATTGTCCGCAACGGAATAATCATGTTCGACTACATAGAATATCTGCGCTTTAAGAAAAACGAAAGCGTGAGGCAAGCCGCTTTCGATGGCGGCAAGCGCCGTATGCGCCCCATTTTTCTCACCTCCGCCGTTGCCGCTATGGGCGTTTTGCCGATGATTATCAGCCAAAGTCCAATGTGGGCGCCAATGGCAACCATAATATTTTTCGGTACGCTGATAACGATGACGCTGATTGTTACCGTGCTGCCGGTGGTGTATTGGCTGGCGCATAAGGATTAAGAATTAGGAATTAAGGAGTTATCAACAAATAAATACACAAAAAAAATGCGATAGTCATGAATGGTAAAGCATTAATATTGAAATTAGATATGTTTATACCTTGCCAACTCCATTGTTCCTGTCATAAAATATTCATTTTCCTGTAAATAATCTTCCAAATTCAAAAAATCATACTCGGCTTTTTTTGAAAACAAATCTCCTACCATTGCGCTGAGTTTTTCTTTTGCAACCTGTATAGCCAAATCCGATTGATCAATACCAATCCATTGACGATTGTTGAGTTGTGCCGCCTTTAGAGTTGTACCCGAACCGCAAAAACAGTCCAGAACAATGCTGTTTTCGTTTGAAGAAGTTTTTACGATTAAATCCAGCATTTCGGCGTTTTTTTCTGTGGGGTAATCGGGATATTGCGGGTCTTTGAACTCCCAAATATCCTGTACGCGCATTCCCTCGCGCTCGTCGGCGTAAATGATTTTTCGCGGATTGCCGTTTGCCGACCATTCAATTAAGCCGTCTTTGTCCCACTGCTCCAACGTGGCTACATCGGTTCGCCAGTGCCTGCCTGCCGGCGGCAACATTCCCTTGAACGGCTGATTGGATTTGCCATTTTCGGTCTCGCCCGGAGCGTGAATGGGGACGGTGGTGTATTGCCTGCCTTTTGTATTTTTTTTGGAGAAAAGTTTTTCCAAATCGCGGTCGGAATATGGCTTGCGTGGCTCATTCCAAATCGGGCCGGCAGTTTTGGAGTAAAACAAAATCAAATCTTTGATATTTCCGTAACCCACGCGGTCAAAGTTTTTTGGGTTGCATTTTATACGGGTAATATCGTTCCTAAAATTCTCCATACCAAATACCTCATCCATCATTACCTTTACATAATGCCCGATTTTGTAGTCAATATGCAGGTAAATAGAGCCGCGCTTCGATAGCAATTCGTGCAGCACGAGTAGCCGCTCGCGCAGAAATTCAATAAAATCAACACCTTTCAGCGTGTCGGTGTAGGCAATGTTGCCGTTTCGCGAGTTGCTGATAGTTGTAGCCCTGCCGTTGGTAATGGTAAAATTACCGCCTGTGGCGTAGGGCGGGTCAATATATACCAAGTCAATTTTGCCTTTGAAACCGTTGTTTGAAAGGTATTGCAACCCTGCGAGGTTATCGGAATGTATGAGGAGATTATTGGGCATTTTGTTCAAAATTCAGGTTAATTGTAATCCATTGTGCAATTTTATTATCAAATTTCTGAAATATATAGTTTCTAACTAAATGATAATGAGTAAAGAAGTGCAAAAATATATTCATAATCTTTTATATCTGATACAAATAATTTCTCAACACCAAAGCACTCATAATATTATAATTCTTATAAGTTTCAGTAAGCGATTTATACATTTTGTTGTTGCTGCGAATATACAAAACCCCATCAAGAATCGCGATTTTTTCGGCTCTCACATTTTTAGTTTCGATAGTAGAAATTGCATCTGCAAATTGGGCGTTTTGATGTCCGCCGAAATCAGTAAGAAATTTCGCCTCGCCAATTACATATCTGCCGTTGAAACGAGCAACAAAATCAAGCCCTTTATTGTGTTTGTAGTTCAATTCTTCGCGGGCAAAATCCATCATCAACTTGTCGCTACCATCTAAAATAGCATCTTTTTTATTGGCAATAAATTTCTCTAAATCAACAGGCTGTATCCCTAACGACTTTTTGCGTAACCATTCCTTAAACATTGGTCCGATTTGGCGATTAGTTTCCTTTGGTTCGCTGCATTGCTCATAAATTTTGTCTAAACCTAATTCATACAATCTGCCGCAAATTCTGTTTATTGTTCGCGGATTGCGTTTTATCGCCGCTTTATCGCGTTTCAAATAAGCAATATAGCTATCTTTTATTGGGAATAAACCCAAATTTAACAACTCGCGAATGAGTAAATCATTATTTTTCTTTTTAAATGCTTTTTCAACGTTACTCCAAACTTCTTCGTCTATCTCTCGAATTCCGTCTGGAATTGTTGGATAAACAGCGAACAAATCGTCGAGGTAAGATCTCTGATTTGCGTATTCTATACTTAAATTTGTCCAGTTATTCATATCGCGCTAATTTTTGAGCTGTAAAATTACAGCTTTTTTTAGACATTCTGCATTTCCCTCTTTTTTATATTCCTTTTCGTCCAATTTAAAGGAACTTTTGACCTTGTACAGAATGATTTTTTGGCATACTTTTACGCCTTGCTTTTATACGTAATAATATATTGAAAATGAAAAGAATAATTATTTTTGCTGGAGCGTTTGCTGTAATAGCTTGTCCTGTTTTTTCGCAGAATATTCTTTCGCTGGAGCGATGCAAAGAGCTGGCGCTGAAAAACAGCACACAGGCAAAAAACGCCGAGCTGTCGGTTGAGGTTGCCCTGCAGCAGCAAAAGGAGGCATTTACAAGCTACTTCCCAAGCGTAAGCGCCACCGGCATGGGCTTTGCGGCAAGCAAGCCGATGATGTCGATGGAAATGGATATGTCGGCAATGATGCAGCCGATGATGGGCGTTTTTGCTCCTGCTATAGAGTTAGCAATGCAAGGCGGCGCACCGATTGACCCCAATGCGCTGGCAGCCTTGCAAAGCAGCGAGCCGCAAAAAATCGAAATGCTCAAAAACGGCATGATTGCAGGAGCTATGGCAACGCAGCCGATTTTTGCAGGCGGACAGATTATCAACGGCAACCGCCTCGCCAAAGCGGGCGTAGAAGTCAGGCAGCTGCAAAAACAAATTGCCGAAAATGAAGTATTGCTCGAAACGGAGCGCTACTTTTGGCAGCTCGTTGCGTTGCAGGAAAAAATGAAAACCATAGAAAATTCGGAGGCAATGCTCAACCGTATTCTCTCTGATGTACAAGCGGCAGTGTCGGCAGGATTGACCACCGGCAACGACCTTTTGCGCGTGGAGCTCGAGCAAAATAAGCTGCAAAGCGGCAAGCTCACGCTCGAAAACGGATTGTCAATGCTGAAAATATCTTTGGGGCAGAAAATCGGCGTACCTGCCGACAGCTTCAACGTACAAGCGCCCCAAATTGAAGCGCCGCTTTCGCCGCCCAGCCCTTTTGGAGATGACAGCAGCGAGGTGCAGCGTCGCCCCGAATACCGCCTTTTGGAGAAATCGGTTGAGGTAGCGAAGCTGCAGCGCAATATGGAAGTGGGCAAGAAACTGCCTACAGTAGCCATTGGCGCGGGCTACAACTATATGAATTTCGATATGCACAGGGAAGACGGAATGAAAAATGATTTCGGAATGGTTTTTGCCAGCGTTTCCATTCCGATTACGGATTGGTGGGGCGGCGCGCACGCCGTAAGGCGGAAAAAGCTTGAATTGCAGCAGGCAGAAAACGCCAAAAAGGAAAACGCCGAGCTGCTTTCACAGCAAATGCAGAACATTCATAACGGGCTGGGCGAAGCATACGCGCAGGTTTTGCTTGCCCAAAAATCCATCCGGTCAGCCGAGCAAAATTTGAAAATCAGCCAGGACAGCTACAATGCAGGCGTAGTTACCCTTTCGGACCTGCTCGAAGCGCAAAACCTTGTGCAGCAATCCAACGACCGGTACGCCGAAGCGGCAGCCGGATATTTTGTGAAGCTGGCGGAGTGGAGGCAGGTAAGCGATTGATTACTTGATTTTCGCGCATTTGCCCTGACACGGCGTAATTTGCTATCACCCTTTCTGTTGATAAATATTTTTTGATATATATTCGAGCAGCCACACAATTTGTACCTTTGTGAAATCAAAATTACAGGTTAAATCTTTTTTTGAGGTGCTATGAAAATTTCATTTTGAGTTTTTCCCTCCTCTCTCCCACCGTCATTCCCGTGAAAGTTTGAAACCTCATTTTCACCTAATTTTTTTCTAACAAAACAACCTCAGTAGCAGTGACGAAAATAACTACGGAAAAATAAGGTACGGGGAATGCATAAAAATAGCCGTGCACAGCATCGGAAACCGGACTTCTGAATTTTTCAAGTGCAAGGCTTTTGAGTGCTTGTGCCATATTTCCTTGCACTTGCATTACGAAAATTCACACAGAATGTGCTGATTTATAGAAAATTATTACCTTTTTTTTCGGACAGACACTACTTATGTCACTCATAACCGCTATTGACGAGATGCTGCTCATCGTCCAAGCTGTTTACTCTCGCGTTTTTGTGCAGCTTGCTACACTTCGTCCGAGAAAAATGCCTTTGGCAGCTGCCTCAGGTTGTAGCGCGAAGCCATCACCTCGCCGTACGCGCCGGCGGTGCGGATGGCCATGAGGTCGCCGCGCTGCGTTTGCGGAAGCGTAACATCCTTGTCGAAGGTATCGCTGCTTTCGCAAATGGGGCCTACCACGTCGTACACCTTTTCGGCGGCGCGCTGCGGGGTAATATTTTCTATCTTGTGGTACGCGCCGTAGAGGGCGGGGCGAATAAGGTCGGTCATGCCGGCATCGACAACCACAAAATTCTTTTTTTGCAGCTCTTTTACGTATAGGCATTGGGTGATTAGCGAGCCGCACTGCGCCACGATTGAGCGCCCCAGCTCGCAGTGCAGCTGCTGCCCCGGGCGCAGCTTGATGTGCCGGTTCAGCGTAGCGAAGTAGGCTGCAAATTCGGGGACGCTGTGTTCTGCGGGATGCTCGTAGTCCACGCCCAGGCCGCCGCCTACGTTTACGTGCTCCACCGTTACGCCTGCCTGCTCCAGCTGCCCCTGCAGCTCGTTTACCTTGGCGCAAAGCTCCGTAAAGGGGCTAAATTCGGTTATCTGCGACCCGATGTGAAAGTGGATGCATACCAGCTTCAGGTTGCTCATTTGCTTTACCTTTTTTGCCACATCGAGCAGCTGCCACAGGTTAATGCCAAACTTGTTTTCGTCCAATCCGGTGGTAATGTGCGCGTGCGTGTGCGCGTCCACGTTAGGGTTGATGCGCAGCGCAACGTGCGCCACCGCGCCTTTGGCCTTAGCCAGCTCGTTTATCACCTCGAGCTCCTGCTCCGACTCGCAGTTGAACGAAAAAATCCGGTGGTCTATGCCCAAGTTGATTTCGTCGTCGCGCTTTCCAACGCCGGCAAAGGCAATGCTTTCCGGCGAAAAGCCGCAGCTGAGCGCGCGCTGCACCTCTGCGCCGCTTACGCAGTCGGCCCCAAAGCCCATGCCGCTGAGCAGGCGCAGCAGCTTCTCGCCGGCGTTGGCCTTGAGCGCATAGTGGATGATGTAGCCATATTTTTGCGCTTCGCTCAGCGCAGCTTGCGCCGTGCGCCGGAACAGCGCTACATCGTAAAAGTAGAATGGCGTGGGGAGGCTACGAAATTTTTCTACAGGAAACATCATCTTTTAACTATTAATTGTTAATTATTAATTATTAATTATTTTCAGTTCTCAACAAATCAAATTGAAAACAGCTTTTCGTTCAGCGCTTCCATTGCCGGCTTTTTGTAAGCGCTATCCACCAGCAGGCTGATGTTGTGCCGGCTTCCGCCAAACGAAATCATGCGAATGGGAATATCGGCCAGCGCGTTGAAAATTTTTGCCGCCAAGCCTTTGCTTTCCGAAATTTTGTTGCCCACAACGCAGATGATGGTCATATTTGGGTCAACCTCTACAACGCCAAAATGCTTCAGCTTATCCACAATTTTAGCAAGGTTCGAGGTGTCGTCAATCGTTAGCGACACGGCCACCTCCGAGGTGGTAATCATATCAATGGGCGTTCTGTAGTCCTCGAACACCTCAAATATTTGGCGGATGAAGCCGTAGGCAAGCAGCATACGCCCCGATTTGATTTTGATGGCCGTAATGTTGTCTTTGGCGGCCACCGCCTTGATGCAGTCCGGCTTTGTTTCGGTGCTGATGAGCGTACCAAAGGCTGCCGGGTTCATCGTATTCTTTATCCACAGCGGTATTTTGGCCTCCTGCACCGGAATAACGCAGGCAGGGTGCAGAATTTTTGCGCCGAAGTACGCCAGCTCCGAGGCTTCGTCAAACGAGAGGTGCGATATGGAGTGCGTTTTTTCGACAACGCGCGGGTCGTTGTTGTGAAATCCGTCAATATCCGTCCATATTTGCACTTCCTCTGCGCCAATGGCAGCGCCGATGATGGAGGCGGAGTAGTCGCTGCCGCCGCGCTTGAAGTTATCTACCTCGCCCAAAAAGTTGCGGCAAATGTACCCCTGCGTGATGAACAGCTTACAGCCGGGACGCTGCGCCAGCTCGCGCTTTAGCACCTCGCGAATGAAGTACATGTCCGGCTCGTCGCGCTGGTCTTTGCGCATAAAGTTGAGCGCGGGCAGCAGTACCGATTGCACACCCTGCTCGTTGAGGTACAGGTTTTGCAGCATGGCGCTCATGAGCTCACCCTGCGATAAAACCACGCGCTCTTCCTTTACCGAAAATTGCTCTGCCGAGAAGCTTTTCAGCAGCTCAAAGTGCGCCTTGAGTGCGCTCGTCGCTTTCTTTGCATACTCGGGGGTAGCGTATAGCTCGGCTACAACCCGGGCGTATTTTTCTTCTAAGCTGCCAATGGCTGCCGCCGCTTCGCGCTGCTTTTGCCCGTGCAGCAGCGCGGCAATTTCCGCCAAGCTGTTGGTGGTACCGCTCATGGCCGATAGCACCACAATTTTGGGGTCGCCGTTCACAATCAGCTTGGGCAGCGTCTTCATGCGCTCGGCGCTGCCAACCGAAGTACCGCCAAATTTCAAAACTTTCATACCTTGTTTATCGATTAAAAAGGGTACAAATGTAGCGCAAAAATTGGCTTTCTGTTCGCCAAGCCTCCGAATACTTGGCTTTTTTTCAACTATTTTTTTCAACAAAAATGCAGCAATTCGAATTACAAGAAATTATCTGTCTTTAAGAAAATATAATTTTACGCCAAAAGAAAGATGTGCGATTATTACCAAAAAAGCATTACCTTAGCTGGCCTTAGCTGGCCAATGATTTATATCTTTTTTGCCTGCTAAAATCAAGCGTTTAGAGTTTTGCAAATGATTTACATTTATTTACATGAAAAAGTTTTTTTTGTTGCTATCGTTAGGCATTTGTGGCATGTCGTTTGTGCTGAATGCAGCCACTACACTGGAGGATACATCGCTGGTGCGCATATCTACGGCGGAAGCCCGTTCGGATTTTTTGAACAAAATGATGAAGGATAGGTTAGGCTTGAACGATGATGAATTTGTTGAAATTCAAGCAATTAATATAAAATATGAGATGATACTGCAAGAGTTGACGCTTGCCAATCCTGCCACCCCTTCTTTTTCAAGAGGGAAAAAACAGGGAAGTTCACCTTTTGACAAGCTGAGCGAGGCGCGCGACAAGGAAGTCAAGAAAGTTTTGTCGGGCAAAGCGTACAAAGAATACGACAAGCAGCGCTGGGGTATGCGAAATCTGCTAAAAAAGCAAATGATAGCCGATAAGGCAGCGCGAGACAAAGCAGAGCGCGAGCAGCAGGCAGCCCTGGAAAAAGCCAGAATAGAAAAAGAAGCGGCAGCAGCAGCAGCGGCGGCGGAAAGTAAAAAAAACGCAGCCAAAAACAGCCAAAAGAAAAAAACAAAAAAATCGGCATCTAAAAAGAAAAAATAGTAAAATAGCTATCATAGAATGGCTGTGTACCAATGCACAGCCATTTTATTTTTATTCGGAGAAAAAACATCTAACACTACATTTTGTATGATGCAAGTAACACCTCTTACTGCAATTCACGAATCGCTGGGGGCGCGTATGGCCCCGTTTGCAGGCTACAACATGCCGATAGAGTACACCGGCATTAGCGATGAACATATTTGTGTACGCCGCAGGCTGGGCGTATTCGACGTGAGCCACATGGGCGAATTTTGGGTGCTGGGCAAGCAAGCGCTGCCGTTCGTACAGCATATAACCTGTAACGACGCCGCCGTGCTCACCAACGGAAAGGCGCAGTACTCGTGCCTAATGCACAAAAACGGCTGCGCGGTAGACGACCTGCTCGTTTACCGGTTTAGCGAAGAAAAATATTTGCTGGTGGTCAACGCCGCCAACATAGACAAGGACTTTGCCGCGGCAAGCCTGTACGCCGCGCAATTTGGGCTAACGATAGGCGTTGATTTTATTAACGCCTCCGCCGACTATGCGCAGCTGGCGGTGCAGGGGCCGCTGGCGCTGCAGGCCATGCAAAAATTATGCGCCGAGTCGCTGGAGAGCATGGAGTACTACACTTTTAAGGAGGTAACGTTTGCCGGAATTAAGGATGTGATACTTTCTACCACAGGCTACACGGGGGCCGGCGGATGCGAGCTGTACGTGCGCTCAACCCAAGCTGTCGCGCTCTGGAACGCCGTGATGGAGGCCGGAAAAGATTTTGGGATACAGCCTATAGGCTTAGGCGCGCGCGATACGCTACGCCTCGAAATGGGCTACTGCCTCTACGGGCATGAGCTCGACGACAACACAACGCCGCTGGAGGCCGGCTTGGGGTGGATTACCAAGTTCTCCAAAGATGATTTTGTGGGCAAGGAGGCTTTGCTTGCGCAAAAAGCGGCAGGCCTGCAGCGCAAGCTCGCTGGCTTTGTGCTTGGCGACAGAGGGGTGGCGCGCGCCGGATACGAAATCTACAGCGCCGACATGGAGCAAATAGGGATAGTAACCAGCGGAACGGTGTCGCCGCTCACAAAAATGAGCTTTGGCATGGGCTACGTGCAGGCGCTATCGGCTACGGTGGGCAAAAAAATATTTATCAAGGTGCGCGACAAATATTTAGCTGCCGAAATTGTGAAGCCGCCGTTTTACATTTCTCGCGGGGTGAAAAGTGTGAGGTGAAAAAAATGGGCTTATCCCTAAACAGATTGCAAGTTGTCAAAAAGCTATAAATTAGTTGATTTTTTGCTGAGAGGCATGTTGTTTTGCATTGGCATTTTGCCAAGCGGATGCCTGTGCGCCATATCCAACGTGCTGGCCTTTTTGGCAGAGCATGTGGTGGGCTACCGCCGTAAGGTAGCGATGGATAACCTTCGGAAGGCTTTCCCCGAAAAGAGCGAGAAAGAGCTGCGGCGCATTGCGTCGGCCTCATACCGCAACTTTTTTGATACTACTCTCAACATTTTCCGTATTCGCTACGCCTCGCAAAAGCGCGTAATGCGGTCGGTAGCCTTTAAAAATCTGGAAATGATGCAAAACCTTTACGCCAAGGGTAAGGATGGCGTGCTGCTTGCCGGGCACTACTCCTGCTGGGAGTACATCGGCACGGTGCAGCTCAGCATAGGCCACCAGACGATAGCCGCCTACCAGCCGCTGTCGTTTGCTCCGCTGGAGAACGTAATTGCAGAGGCACGGCGGCGGTTTGGCGCAAAGATGGCGGTGCTTAGGGAGGTGTTTCGCGTACTCATGGAGCATCAGGCGCGCGGGAAGCTCACCATGACGCTGATGGTATCCGACCAGTCGCCCGCGCGAGGGTCGTGCACGCACTGGGTCACCCTGCTGGGGCAGCTAACGCCCGTGCTCATTGGCCCGGAGCGCATTGCGCAAAAGCTCAACAGCGCCGTGATGTACCTGCGAATTGTAGAGCGGCGGCGGTTTCGCTACGAGTACGAGCTGGTTATGCTAAGCGAAAATGCTGCGGAGGAAAAGCCGATGGCGATAACAAAAAAATTCTACATCGAGCTGGAGAAAGACCTGCGACGCGCACCCCACTGCTGGATGTGGACGCACAAGCGTTGGAAGCACCAAAACCGGTACGAGATAGAAAAGAAGTACGAGTAGGCGCCTCATTTTTCAGAACTTTATCAGGCAAGCGCCGGCAGAGTAGCCGCCGCCAAACACCGAGATGCAAATCAGGTTGTTGGCGCGAAAGCGGCTGTAGTTTTGGGCAAAAATGAGCATGGAGCTTACGGAGCCGGTGTTGCCCAACTCGCTGATGTTTGTCAGCGATTTTTCTTCGGGGATACCCAGCTGTTCAGCCACATGGCTCACAATACGCATGTTGGCCTGATGCGCGATGAAGTAGGTAAGGTCGGAAATAGAGTAGCCGTTTTGCCTCGTAATTTCTTCCGCGCAGCCGGCAATGTAGGTGCAGGCCTGCGTAAATACATCCTTTCCGTTGTGCATTTGTATGCCTTCCTTTTTGGGGTCGAGGTAAACGCCCTCCCTCCCTTTGCCTACATGCCCCAGCCCGAGCGTAGTAACGTCTACCACGCGAGGTTCGCTGCCGCTCATGCGCTCTTTGGAGAAGAAAAAGGCGGTAGCGGCGTCGCCCCACAGGTGGCCGGCTTTGGGGTCTTGCGGGTTGTAGTAGCTGGTGTTGCGGTCGGCGGAGAGGAGCAGCGCTTTTGAGGCTTTTCCGCCGGCAAAAAACAGCTGAATGATTTCGATGGCGTTCATGGCCGACGAGCAAGCCGACGAAATGAAAAACGCCTTGGCCTTTGTCATCCGAAACTCGCGCTGCACAATGTGCGCCGTAGTTGCTACCGTATCCGACGGCGAGTAGGAGGCAAACACTATCAGGTCAACATCGGAAATATCGTATGGTAGCTGCGGTATGCTCTTCCTTACCGCCTCAATGCACATGTAGTCAATAGTTTCTTGTTCGGTTGCCCATGCGCGGGTTTTAATGCCTGTTCGCTGAAAAATCCATTCGTCAGTAAGTCCGTTCACTGCCAAAAAATAATCGTTTGGCACTCTTTTTTCCGGAATATAGTAGCCGGTTGCGTTAATAAACATGATAGTTATATGGCTTATAATATGAATTTTACATCACCCTTACGGTGATATACCATTGCCGGTTTAGCCCACCGGCGGTAGCTGCTGTTGACGCCGTTTGAAAATAGGCGCCTCAAAAAAACAGCTACAAAGATATAGCGAAAACTTAAAATACAAAATAGTTTTATGCAGAGCAAAGTAAAAATATCGAATAATCCTGCTTTTTCTGCGGAATTGGGCAAGCTGCCGCAGCCTGTAATTTGAGCGTAATTCGCTGCTAAGGGATGAGAAATAAATAACCTATAACGGATATAAAAGCCGTAGAGACCTCACCCCCGGCCCCTCTCCAAAGGAGAGGGGAGGCTGATGCCGAATAGCGTGTCCCTCTCCCCTCTCCTTTGGAGGCTGTGTGAAAAGGCGGTCGCTCCCAACGCCGGAGGCGTTCTCCGTGCATAACCCCCAGATTTATCTGGGGGTGCGAAGATGAGGGTACTGCGAACAACCC
>JAISGH010000160.1 GCA_031263185.1 Prevotellaceae bacterium
GCGGCCAAGGAGAATCGCAAAATGACGCGCAACACGGTGGGCGAGGTGTACCGCCTTGTTATCGACGATTTGCGCAATGCCGTATCGCTGTTTGAAGGGCTGGAGGCATCGCGCCAGTACCGGCAGTTCAGGCCTACGCTCCCCATGGCGCTGCTACTCCTGTCGAGGGCTTACCTGTATATGGGCGACTGGGACAACGCCGCGCTGCATGCCCAAAAGCTCATTGACGGCTGGAGTCACCGGTTTCGGATTAATGAGCTGAACAGCCTGATTGCCGCCGGCTACAGCAACGTGCACAGCGACGCCGCCACGTCGTCGAACGAAAATGTGAAGCGTACGCAAAAGTTCTACCCCGACTTCCTGACCTATGCCAATACGGATGTGATATGGCTGTACGGTACTGCCGCTGACATTGCGCAGCTAACGGCGCAGGAGATGTCGGAAGGAAATAGCTCCCGGCTGAAAAACAACGAGGCTTTTGCCACGATGACCCACGCTTCGCCCGATTTGGTAAGCAGCTTCGACGCGCAGGACTTGCGCCTTCGCACCTACTTTGTGCGCGATTTGTATAGCGAGCCGGATTACAGCTCCGCCGCGCTGTCAACCGTCCAATACCGCGCTTACGGCAAGCTACAGATTTCGGACGACGGCAGCGGCATCCCCTCCGCTAACAACCGCTTTTTGCCTGTGCGCAGCGACAGCCGCACCTACGGGCAGGCTTTGCGCTTCACGGAGGCTTACCTCATCTTGGCTGAGGCGCAGGCGCAACTCGGACATGCGGACGAAGCCATAAGTGCGCTTCGGGAAATCTGGAAGAACAGGTTTGCGGACGGAAACGCTCCGTCGTCCTACACGTCCGGCGATGCGGTGGAGCTCGTCCGCAAGGAACGTCGACGCGAACTCTGCTTTGAGGCGCTGCGCTGGTTCGACCTGCGCCGGCAGGGAAGGCCGCGCATCACGCACTACTGGTACGAGCTGTCGCGCGGCGACCGCCAGACATACACGCTGGAGCAAAACGACCCGGGATATACCTTCCCGATGCCGGAAAGCGTACTGCTGACAAACCCCGACCTCACGCAGGTAGAATTAAAAACTAAAAACTAAAAATTAAAAACTAAAATACATAAGCGATGAAAAAATATGTGGTAGCTTTATTGGCTATGTGGGCGCTACAAACTTGCTACAGGGAGGAGGCGCTTACGCCGACAGCGCTGGAATCGGCTACTTCAAAGTTCGACTTTCCGCAGGGCACATCGCCCACGGACGGCGTTATAGAGGGGATTTACGAAAAGTACGGCGTAAAGCTCATCTACAAGGCGTTTACGCAAAGCGACGTAGACCGCGGGTGGAAGTCGCCCGAAGGCGATGGCTTTATCAGCGCAAGGTGCGAGTGGAGCTACTTGGACGAGGCCACGCAGCTGGAAGCAGCGGTTGGTATACTGAAAAAAAAAGTGTTCGACTTGCTGCCTGTCGCTGTGGTTACCTCGGCACTACGCGCTTGTCCCTACCTGTATGTGGTCAACAATATTCATTACGCCCAGGGTAGCCGGGAGCAAATGTCCATTTATCCCGTCAAGGCGCTTGACAGCTGGATGGTCAACCTGTCCCTCAACCACCGGCAGCCGAATAACTATTCGATGCGGGTGGTGTATCCGGCGCAGATAATGCTCGAAATATTTGTCGCCGCCTTCGCCGGAGGCGCTATCACCATGCCTCCCGAATTTTTTGAGGGGCTGGATACCCGCGTGCTCACACTTAAATCGTACAATGCGGCTACCGCGGCAGGAGCGGGTTTGCCTGATTATGATAATTACTGGGCGCGCAGGGGCTTTCCGCCGGCAGTGTTGCCAACGGGCAGGATTTTCACCGGAAAATCGCAAGCCAGCTGCGCCATTACCCCCAGCGTAATGCCTCCGCTGACGGAGGCCACGCGCGAGGTGGCGCAGTTCTTCCTCTTCCTGTGCTTGGATACCCACTGGCGGGAATATTTTGCCCCGGGCAACATTTTTGAAGATTGCCCCCGACTCGAAGAACGGCTGAACCTGTTTAACAGCCGCATGAAAGACGTTTACAGCATTGACTTCGACGCAATCCGTACAGAACTTTATGAAGGCTCTGAGATAGATATGTCGCCCACAAGGTACGCTTCGGCTTCGGCGCAAGATTCCCAAGACTTATCATTTATCTATGCAAACTATTAATGTGTTTATGAAGAAAATATTTTTTATCGGCCTGCTGTGCGCCTTTTACATTACAGGAACCGCCGCCCCGCTTGCACAGCCCGGCCAACAGAGGGAGTGGCTGCATAAGTCGTTTGAAACCGACAGCGTGTATGGCGCAGGCGTAGACAACGCCTACCGCTTGATTCAAGGGCGGACACCTGCAAAAACCGTAACGGTAGCGCTGGTTGGCTATGGCATGGACGTGGGGCACAAAGATCTGGCCGGCGCAGTATGGACAAATCTTGGAGAAAAACCCAACGGAAAGGACGACGACAAAAACGGCTATATCGACGACCTCCACGGCTGGAATTTTTTGGGAACGCCCGACGGAAAGTCGCTCAACAGGCTCTCGCGGGTGGGCGACCGCGAATTTTTCCGCCTGAAAGATAAGTATGCCCACTACATTTTTGCAGATAACAAGTGCTATACTCTGGACACCTCAACGCAGCAGGTGGTGGAAATCGCGCCTCCGCCCGACAGCGCGGAGTTCGACTATTTCCGGAACATGGTGATGCCGGAATCGCCGATAGGCGGACGCTACATGGGTGTGCTGTTCGCCCGAATGGTAGTCTCCTTTGTACATAGCGCCGATAAAGAATTGCGGCAAAAGTATCCCGAAAAAACGCTGTCCAAGCGGGATTTTGAATCAACGTATGACGGAGATTCGCCCGATATGCTGCGCAATACCTTTATCGGGTCCGTGCAGCTACTGTTCATGAGCGCCGGCAGCGAAAAATGGGACGACGTGGTGAAGTTTGCCGATACGGAATATGTGCAGTATCAGCAGCGGGGCTACGAGCGCGAATTGCAGAATACGTTTTTGGGCGAACGAAAATATATCGGCGACGACCCCTACAATATCAACGATAAAAGTTACGGCAACAATAATCTGGCCTCGGCCAACGCCGACCAGGGTACCTTGCTGGCAGGTATCATCGGTGCGCGGCGCGGCAACGGCACGGGCATAGACGGCATTGCCGCCAATGTGAAAATCATGCCCCTGCGCATTGATGCGGATTATTACGGCGAACCCTACATGAAAGACATGGCAAACGCCATACGCTATGCCGTGAACAAGGGCGCCGACATTATACAGCTGGGCAAAACCAACGCCATATACCCCCGCCCATGGTCGCAGTGGGTGGACGAAGCCTTGCGCTATGCGGAACAAAAGGACGCGCTGGTGGTAATCCCCATGATGGACTTGTCGTACAGCTTAGACGACAAGCCATTTTATCCCACGCGGCGCGTTGCCGGCGGCGAGCTGTCGAACATCATCACCGTGGCCGCTTCCGATGCCGACGGCAACCCATACCTCACGGTGAATTTCAGCAGTAAGGAGTTAGACCTTTTTGCCCCGGGCGTGGCAATAAAATCAATTCTCGATGAAGATACGTATTCCTTTGATTTTGCCCCGGGGATAGCAATAAAATCCAATTCCGACAAAAAATTACAGCCCTTTAATTCTGGCTCAGAAGTTGCGGCTGCCGTGGTTAGCGGCGTCGCGGCGCTCATCAAAGGGTGCTATCCGGAGATAACGCCCGCAGAAATGCGAAAGCTACTCATGGATAGCGTAACGCCGCGCAGTGAAGCGGAAGTCGAAAAATCGTTCGTCATGCACCACAACGGCACGGCGCGGCGCGTTAAGGATGTTTTTATGTTCAAGGATTTATGCGTGTCCGGCGGCATACTTAATGCGGAAAAGGCGCTGACGGAAGCGGCGAAACAGTATGGAAAAAAATAAAAAAACAGAGGAATGAAAACAATAAAAAAACTTTTACTATGCGGCAGCTTGCTTAGCTGCTACGCCGTGTGCGGGCAAGTTCAGCGAAAAACCGATACGATTCCGTTTGAAATAGTACACGACAAATTTGTCGTAGAAGCCACTATCAACGGTAAGCTCGCGCGGCTGATTATGGACACCGGCGGCATCACTACGCTGACCTCCGATACGCTAAATCATTACGGTGCCACCGTATCGGGTGCCGGCACGTTTGCCGACGTAAACAATGCGCAGCTGAATTTCGGCACAGGCGTGGTAGAGAACCTGCATATCGGGAAGCTGTTAGCTTGGGAAGCTGCGAAGGTGACGGTGGCGCCCAGCAACGGATTTTTCCGCTCCATCGGCGTTGTAGGGACGGTGGGCGGAGAGATATTTCAGGCCGTATGCCTGACCATCGACAAGCGCAACAAGCAATTTGTCATTTCCTACCCCTATCGGCCAAAAGGCATATCCCGCTTGGACGGTACGCCTATGGACTTGGGGCAGTACATGCAGCCAAAAGTCCCCATGACGGTGGGCGGAAAGAAAATCAGCGTACTGTTCGACACCGGCATGTCGGACTTTCTCTCGCTCGGTCAACAGGATTATGCAGGCGTGAAGTCATCAACGGAAGTTCGGCAAACGGGCTACGGCTTTATGCACGTTGGAATAGGCGGCATTAAAAGCGCCGAACACGACAGCCTCTACAAGGTGAGCGTACCGGTGATGGTAGCGCCCGGCGGCAAAGAATTTCGCAGCGTGGGCGCCATGGTTATTCCGCAGCCGCAAACCATCGTAGGGCAGGGCTTGCTCGACTACGGCAGGGTAATGCTCGACTATCCGCGCGGGCTCTTCTACTTCTTCCCGTATGACGACAACCCTGTCGACATGGAAAGCGCAAGCAGGATTTGGAACGTCAAAATACTGCCCGTTGACGGGCATTTTGAAGTTACGGCGGTCTTTGGCAACGCCGATTTCAGCGCAGGCGAGCAGGTCTGGAACATCAATGGCGCCGACCTCGCCGCCGGTGAGCAAAGCGAGCTATTCATTGACGAAATATTCGCCTCCATTTCCGAAGATACCGCATGGATACTTGTTGGCCACAATAAAAAGAAGCTGCGCAAAGTTGCTATCCGGAAGATATGATGTAGTGATGTTTTCGGCAGATTTATATGCTACGTCGGATTTTTTCGTCAAAGTTTTGCAGCTTTCAAAAAAAGTTGTACCTAGTGTAGCACCAGTACCCGTCAAGCCTCTTCACAATGCTCAAATCGACGGGTCGTTTTATTTCAATACTTCGTTATACAATGCTTACACCAAAAAAAAATTTTAGCGCTGCGCGACGGATTTGAAATGCTACTTGGTTTTGATTTTTTATTCTCATGCGCTTGGAATTTCGGCGATTTTCATGTACCTTTGTTGCTTATCCGGTATTTTGAAGCCCGGAACGCTTTAGTAAATTAATTAAACATTGCTCATTTCATGAAAACAATCATCAATTTTTTAGCTGGCGGAATGTTGTTCCTGTCAGCATGTACATATTCTTCGGATAAACTTGTCATTGAAGGGAATTTGACCGGGTTGCAGGTTGGCGATACGGTTATAGTGCTTATTTACGATTTTGGCTGGCGCCTCATGGCCGGCGATACGGTTGCCGTAGCCAAGAAAAATTACTTCTACTCTGCGCAAACGCTTGCGGAGCTTCCATACAGCGCAACCCTGTACTACTTTCCGGCAGATACGGCTGTCGACAGGCAGCTAAAAACGCTTGACCTTTCGTCGGCTTCCGACAAGCTGAAGATACAGGGCGCTGCTGCCGATTTTACCTATGCTCCGGTGAGCGGAGGCTTTTACAGTAGCGAGGTGGTCAAAGAGTACGTGCGCCTGCAGGATAGCCTGCACAAGGTCATTGTGCTGGTAAGCGACTCCGTGCAGCAGGCCGAGCAGCAGCGCGATACGATTTCAAAGGAAAGGCTTGATAAAAAGTACTTGCAGCTGGCCGAACAGCTGGAGGATATGGAGGGCGCGTTCATTCGGCAGCATCCCGATGTGATGTACGCAGCTTACCTCTACTGCTCCATATCGCGCTGGGAAACGCTCAAAAAAGTGCAGGAGCAGTACGATGCGTTTACGCCCGAGCTGCAGCAGTCGGCGTACGGCGAGCTGATAAAGAAGAATATTGACAAGCGGGCAACGGTAGCCGCAGGTGCGCACCTGCCCGACTTCACCGTGACGGACATTGACGGCAAGCCGCTATCTCCGACAGACTTCAAGGGGAAGTACCTGCTGCTGGACTTTTGGGGGTCGTGGTGCGTTTGGTGCAGAAAGGCCAGCCCAAAAATGGTGAAGCTGTACAGCGAGTACAAGAGTAAGGGTTTGGCTATAGTCGGCCTTGCGTGGGACAAAAACCACGATAGCTGGAAAAAGGCTATCAAAGACGACAAGCTGTCGTGGACACACGCCAACCTGTACGACCATCAGGAGGTGAAAGAGCTGTTTCAGATTTCGGCTTTCCCGACTTTCATTCTTGCCTCGCCCGAGGGTACCATTCTCGCCAACTCCAGCGACTTTGACAAGGAGATTGAGCCTGTTTTGAGAGAGGCGCTAAAGTAGAGCGCAGCGCAGAGAGCGTTGCAAGAGATAATTTGGTAAATGGAAAATCCGGAATGGGTATCATAGCAGTAGTTGGCCGCCCCAACGTGGGAAAGAGTACGCTGTTCAACCGCTTGGTTGGCGGCAGGCAAGCCATTGTGGACAAGCAGTCCGGCGTAACGCGCGACCGGCACTACGGCAAGAGCGACTGGAACGGCAAAACGTTTTCGGTAGTTGATACCGGAGGATACGCCATCAACTCCGGCGATGCCTTCGAGGGCGAAATTCGCAAGCAGGTTATTGCCGCCATTAGCGAGGCCGACGTTATTTTGTTTATGGTGGACGTTACCGCCGGCATTACCTCCTACGACGACGAAGTAGCCGGCATCCTTCGCCGGGCGAACAAAAAGGTGCTGCTGGTGGTCAACAAGGTAGACAACAACAACCGCATTTACGACTCGCACGAGTTCCACAAGCTGGGGCTTGGCGAGCCGTACTGCGTGTGCGCCATGAGCGGCGCCGGCACCGGCGAAATTTTGGACGAGGCGGTAAAGCACCTCTCCGACGCATCCATCGAGGACGATGTGGAGATACCCCGCATAGCCATTGTAGGTAAGCCCAACGTTGGGAAATCTTCCATTGCCAACGCGCTGCTGGGCGAAGAGCGCAACATCGTAACGCCCATTGCCGGCACCACGCGCGACGCTGTGCTATCGCGCTACTGCAAGTTTGGCCGCGATTTCTACTTGGTCGATACGGCGGGGCTGCGCAAAAAGGGCAAGGTGCACGAAGACCTCGAATTTTACTCCGTTATGCGCACCATTCGCGCCATAGAAACCTCCGATGTGTGCATACTCATGATAGACGCTACGCAGGGCGTAGAGGCGCAAGACCTCAACATATTCGGGCTTATTGTGCGCAACAGCAAGGGCTGCGTGGTGGTGGTAAACAAGTGGGATTTGGTAGAAAAAGACAGCAACACCATGCGAGATTACCGCGAGGCCATACAAAAGCGGCTGGCACCGTTCAGCGATGTCCCCATCATTTTTACCTCCGTTACCGAAAAGCAGCGCATTATGGATGTGGTCAACGCGGCATCGGAGGTGTACGAAAGCAGGAAGCAGCATATTTCCACCGCCAAGCTCAACGAGGCAATGCTGCCTGTGATAGAAGCCTATCCTCCCCCTGCCCTAAAAGGCAAGTATATCAAAATAAAGTACGTCACGCAGCTGGCATCGCCCTCTCCGGCGTTTGCATTTTTCTGCAACCTGCCGCAGTACATCAGGCCGCCCTACAAGCGCTTTTTGGAGAATAAGCTGCGCGAAAAGTATAGCTTTTGCGGCGTTCCCATACACATTTTCATCCGCCAAAAGTAGGGCGATTCACTTTTTGTTTTCTTCGGGCAAAGGGATATGCTTTCCTTCCAAGAACGCTTTTTTCATTTCGGGCCACAATTCGGGCGATTCGAAAATAAACTTGCGCCATCTGGAAAAATTGATCTCGTTTTCTGTGATGCAGGCATAAATCAGCAGCATGGTCAGTATATCCATATCCTTTTCGCTTTCGATAGATTGCCACGCGGTTTCGCGCAGGGAAAAGCGGTCTTCCGTCATCCGGACGATGCTGCCAACGGCTTCCGCTCGTGAACCCTTAAAAAAGGGTTTGCCGGTTTTCTGCTCATGAACAAACAGATTTCTCCCCAGGCTTTCCGCCATCTGGCGCGCACATTTCTCAGGGTTATGGAAATCGAAGCATTGCTCTTTTACTTGCCCCAGAATATATTCCTCCGAAGGGAGGCCGTACCTCCTGATCCACTGCGCCTTGCTCTTGAAGTACGACGTTGACGCCTTGTCGTTGTCGCCGGCCATTCGTTTCGAAAGGGTTTCCGTTACCTCTTCCAGCTTTTTATAGTCTTCGGAAATCTTTTTTGTACCTTCCTTTATGATTTTTTGAAACTTCACTCCATTTGCAGGTTCGGTGCAGGCGAATATTTCCAGCAGCTTGTCGGCAGACAGGTAGTAGTCTATTTTGTCCGGCAATCCGCCCATACGTAAAAAAACACGATTTAAGCTTTCCATGTCGGTAGTCAAGCCTCCGCCTGCTGTGCTCCATTCGCGAGCCGTTTCGCTTCCGTCGCCGTACGGATTGACGGTAACGCCTTTATCAACCAAAAGCTCAAGCAAGTCGGCCAGCGAAAAGTCTTCACCGCCTCTTTCCTTTTGCGTTCTTTGTACCAGCGAAACCACCGCTTCGACATCGTGGGTGGCTTCCAGATAGGGGAGCAGCAAATCGGAAGCCCCCCACTGCAAGGGGGTGTTATAGTCCTTTAGCTGGGCGATTAGCGCTTTCTGCAAAGCCTTATGGCATTTTTTCCCGATTAAAAATGCAAAGGAGTCGCAGCAGCTCACCTTGCTCAACATCAGAAAACGGCGAACCAGCGAACCGGCATCGGGATAGAGCGGCAATAAGCGATCGAACAGCCTGTCGGGGTCATTGCACAGCGGGACGGGAACCTGTTTTTGCAGCACCCCCCCGAGCCAAAGCCTCATTTGCTCTATCATGTCTTCCGAGTAGTCGCCGTGCATGAAGCAGCTTTCGGGAAAGCGGCTCTCGAGGTACATCCCCAGCGCCAGCACGGCTAAGGAATACGGGGCGCCGCCCGTTCCGTTATACCAGATGCAGCGGGGATCTTCACCGATACGCCCCAAATGGTATCGATCTTCTTCGCCCTTCCGGTCAAACCACAGCATCCCTCTTTCCGAGGTCGGATGGTCTGCATAGCGCGCTATATTCCTGTACAGCCTGAAAACTCCACCCCACTCCAGCGATACGTAATCGCTCTGAAATGCCAAAGATTCTTCTTCGGTATTTTCTTCCAAAACAAGGCGGTCGCTCCATACCCCATACTCTACCTGGAATTCCCTCTTATTATAGCTCTTTTTATAGCTCCTGGTGTGCGACATTGCCAAGGGAACCGGAAAAAATCCCTGTATTTCAACACATTTAAGCCATGCATCTTCCCACTCAGGCTGTGAAATGCCTCTAAAATCAAACAATAATTTTATGTCCATAACCTTTCATCATATTTTGTTATCAATAACGTACCACACATTAGTGGCGCAAAGCTACATAAAAATTCCGAATCTCCAAGCAAATACAGATGAAATTTTTTTTCGGAGAATTGGCGCTACTTCCGGAAATTTTACTTACTTTTGCCGCTCGGTTAACATCAACATTGACATGTACCATACACAGCAACATAATTTCTCTCGCCGTATGCAAAATTACTTGGTAGCGCCGGATAGCTTGGCAATACCGAATTATTTTGCTATATGCGCGTACACAGGGCAGGCGCAAGGCCAGCCCCAACCACACACACACACACACACACACACACACACACACACACACACACACACACACACACACACACACACACACACACACACACAC
>JAISGH010000184.1 GCA_031263185.1 Prevotellaceae bacterium
GCGTACGGGTTGAATAAAAAGCAGCAGCAGCGCCAACTTCGGAAGGAACGGAAGGCTGCGGGCTGCTTCAAGGAGCGCTATGAGTAGCTGGACGAGGAAAAGTGCAAGGTTGCGGTTAAGCTGCTCAAGCGCGCCGTAAGGGGCAACATACCGGCCCGCTACGTTCTGATGGACAGCTGGTTTGTATGCGATTATATGCTGCAGTCAATTCGGGCAATCCGAGGTGGCCTGCTGCATGCCGTGGGGATGTGCAAGATGGACAAGCGTAAGTTCAAGGTGGGCGATAGCGAGCATAGCTCTCAGGCCATCACAAAGATGAATGAAGCAAAAAAGGACAAGGTACACCTTTCGCGCAAGTATCACTCCAAGTATATGGTGATTACGGCCGCCTACCATGAAACGCCTGTTAAGTTATTCTACATCAAGTATAAGCATGCAAAAGACCGGACGCTGCTGCTGACCATCGACCTTTCGCTTTCCTTTGCGCGGGCTATGGCGCTGTACCAAATTCGCTGGAGCATTGAGGTGATGTATAAAGAATGTAAGCAGTACTTGCGGCTTGGCAAGGCGCAAAACACCAACTTTTACGGATAGGTAGCCGATGCCACGCTAACGCTGATAACCTACACGATATTAACATTATACAAGCACTTTGAAGCGTACGAAACGCTGGGTGCGCTCTTTCGGGATGCGCAGCGGGAGATGCTCGAAAAAACGCTCTGTGAAAGAATTGCCGCTGTATGTATAAAAATCGTAGCCGCGTTGCTGGAAATTCTCTCCCTTGGCATTGTTTGGGGTACAATTGTCCGCCATTTACCCGTTTTGAAGCAGAAAATAAATACCATTTTGCATTACGGCAATAGAAAAGCGATAGAAAAGCAATCACTATCAACCGACTAACTTAAAAATCGGTCAGTTTTTATCTTGTATATTACTATTATATAATTAATTATGGATTACATTTTCTGCTTTTCAAAAACCTAAAGCGCCAAAGCCTTGCGTTCCGCTTTTTTCGCTTTGATTATCCGCCTCTCTCCGCCGCGGAGGGTAGCCGCAAACAGGTAGGCGCTGCCGCCTTCCCTTATTCTATACTTTTGGCGAATTTCGGCTACCGTGAGGGGAAAGTTGCGCACCGCTACGTTGGCGCTGCTGCCGACCACCTGTAGCTTAAACGATGGCTCGTTGGGGCTAAAAATACGCTCCACCTCAAACGTGCGCCCGGGAAATTCGGGAAGCAGGCTGTCCGACGTGTAAAGGTGCGTATCGGGGTGCAGCTTCTCTACGCCCAGCCGCGCGCACGGCAGCTTGAATGTGCCGGCCTTGAGCAGGGTTACGTTAGGCTCGTAGAGGTAGCGCCGGAGCTTTTCGGCGTACCGGGCAACCGCCGCCCGCTCCTCCGAGAGGCGAAAGTCGAGCTGCTGAACATGCCCGTGCAGGATGTTCGCGCAGCGAATAAGAGGCTCCGATGCCGCTTCTCTTCTGCAAACAAGCAGCAGCTCCTTGCAGTCGTTTCTCACTGCTACCACGTGCACTTCGCACACTCCGCGCAGCTCGCGCAGCGCCTGCGCAACGTCCAGCATGGGCGAGGCTTTCAGCGCCAGCATTTCGGCCCGCGACAGCAAAAAATCCTGATGCAGCAGAGCGTCAGGCTCACAATCTGCAAGCAGCGTCTGCCTGCTCTGGTCGCTACTCCGGCGGGATGGGTCAACGTAAACAGCGTCAAAACGCCGCAAATCGCCCTGCAAAAACCCGATTCCGTCTCCGCAGTGCACCTCGACATTTTTCACCCCTAAAGCCGAAAAATTATGCCGCGCCAGCGCACACAGCGCCTCGCTTCTCTCCACGTAGCACACGCTTGCGGCGCAACCGGCAGCGTAGAGCGCGTCAACGCCCAAGCCGCCTGTAACGTCCGCTACTACCCTGCCGGCAAATAGCCGGGCTTTGTAGCGGGCAGCGCTCTCAGAGGAGCACTGCTCCATGGCAAGCTTTGCAGGGAATATAAAATCGGGGTTGGCGGCGAGCGCGGGCAGCTTTTCGTATGCTTTCTGCCGCCCCTCAATTTGCTGCACGGCAAAGCGTACGTCAACGTCCGGCGGTACGCTTTTGCGCAGCAGCAGCGCGTGCACATCGTCGTCCGCGTGCGCGCGGATGAAAGATCGGGTGGCAGGGTTGCCGCCACCCTCCGGCAAAGCTAACGGGAAAGTCATGGCGTTAGGTAAAGCGCTTCTTAGATAAAGCACATCTTAGACAAAGCACATCAGCGCATAGGCAATGACCAGCGCGGGGAGCATGTTGGCCACCTTTACGGTTTTGACCTCCATAATCTGCAACCCCAAGCCGATGAGCATTACCCCGCCAACGGCCGAAACCTCTACAACGGCTTCCGGCGGCAAAAAGCTGCCGAACCATACGGCAAACAGCGTCAGCAGACCCTGAAAAGCGAGCAGGGGAAGCGCCGAAAACAAAACGCCCCAGCCAAATGCCGAGGCAAACATAATGGAGGAAAAGCCGTCCATCATGGCTTTGGTAAGCAGCAAGTCGGAGGTTTTGCCGCTCAGCCCTTCCTCTATGGGGCCAATGACGGCCATAGCGCCAACGCAGTACAGCATAAAAGCCGTGAGCAGCCCTTCGGTAAACCGCTCGTCGCGCATTTTGAGCTTTTGCTTGAGCCTATCGCCCCAGCGCTGCAGGCGCTCATCCAAGCGCATCCACTCGCCCAGCAGCGCCCCCGACACAAGGCTCACGCCCACCACCATGATGCGCTTAGCCTCAATCGCCATCGATACGCCAATAAACAGGGTGAACAGGCCGGCAGCCTGAAAAAAGATGTTCACAAAGCGGCGGTTGAGCCGCGATTTGATAAAAATTCCTATAAGGCTTCCCGCCACAATGGTTGCAGCGTTGACAATAGTTCCAAGTCCGGACATAAACAGCTTGCGGTTAAATTAAATAAAATTAGATTACATATCAACTCTCAATCTCTTTTCATAAAGTGCGCCCGCTCCTCCGGCGAAAAATGCTCAACTGCGTACCGCAGGGCTGTGCGGGGCATTTGCTTGCAGCGCCCTTCGAGAAAGTCCACCAGCGCTTCTCTGTCCTTTTTGCCGACCTCCCGCAGCATCCACCCAACGGCTTTGTGCATCAGGTCGTGCTCGTGGTGAAGCAGCAGCGCTGCAAGCCTCAGCGTATCGCCAAATTGCCCGTGCTTGATAAACATCCACGTCGAAATAACGGCAATGCGCTGCTCCCAGAGGCAATCGCTCTCCGCAAGTCGGTAGAGGATACTCCTGTCCTCCTTATCCAGCAGGTAGGCGCCAACAATGTCGCGGCAGGAGAGATCTACCAAATCCCAATTATTGGCTCTCCGGGCATTTTTCAGGTAAAAGTCAAAAATCTGCTTTCGCTCCGCCGTCGCCTTTGTTTTTTTGAATTGCTTGACGAGCATCAGCAGGCCGGCCAAGCGGGCATCGTGATATTTTGAGTCCAGCAGCGTTTGTACTTCGGAAAAAGGCAGATGCGGAGCATACTTTACAATGCTCCGTATGGTTGGGCTATTAATGCCAAGCATTACATCGCCCTCGGCGTACTGTCCTTTTCCGGTTTTGAAAAATCGTTGAAGAAACTTAGCTTTTTCGGCGTCGGCAACCGACAAAAGTTCCTGAAGAATAAATTCGGCGCTCATCTTGTTAAAGTAGTATTTGTGAAAGGGCAAAGATACGCGAAAAACCGGATTTTGCCTACAGCGAAATGAAACCGGCCTTTCTTCAGCCATTTTGCAGGTGCAAAGGTCGCAAATTTTGCGTACATAAATGCCAAGCGGATATTAAAATTTGTTTTATCTTTGTGCGATGAATTTTTTCGGTGTTATAGCAAAGAGGTAAAAATGACGTGGGATGAGGCCATAGCCGATTTTTTGGTTTACCTGCGGCTGGAGAAGTCGCTGTCGGAGAAAACGCTTGCCGCATACGCCGCCGACGTGCACAAGCTGCGCGATTTTGTGGAGAGCGAGTACGGCGTAACGCCTCAGCAGGTAACGCGCGAGCACATAGAGCAGCTGCTGTCGCACCTGTACGACAAGGGGCTTAGCGGCAGCTCTCAAGCGCGCGTGCTTAGCGGCGTAAAGGCTTTTTTTAAGTGCCTGCTCCTTGACGATGCCATTGCAGCCAGCCCAACCCAGCAGATAGGCGCACCCAAGCAAAAGCGCAGCCTGCCGGAGGTGCTCACTGTTGGCGAGGTTGAGCGCATACTTTCCGCCGTGGACTTGAGCAAGCCCGAGGGACACCGCAACAAGGCCATCGTTGAGATGCTGTACAGCTGCGGGCTGCGCGTGTCGGAGCTGGTCAACCTGCGCTTTTCGGACATGTACCTCGAAAAAGGTTTTTTGCGCATTATCGGCAAGGGCAACAAGGAGCGGCTGGCGCCCATAGGCGGCAAGGCGGTGAGTACGCTAAAGCTCTACCTCGCCGGACGTAGCGCCGAGGTAGCGCAGCGCAGCGCCGACGACGTTGTTTTCCTCAACCGCCGCGGCGCAAAGCTGACGGCAGCAATGGTGTTTCTGATTACGAAAGACCTTGCGGCGCGAGCGGGGATTACCAAAACGGTAAGCCCGCACACGTTTCGGCACTCGTTTGCCACGCACCTCATAGCGGGCGGCGCCGACCTCCGCGCCGTGCAGGAAATGCTCGGACACGAAAGCATCACCACCACCGAAATCTACACCCACCTCGACCGCGAATACCTCCGGAAGGCCATTCTGCTCTACCACCCAAGGGCAAGGCGCAGGGGGAGCGCCGAGCAGGAGAAGGGAAAAAGTTAAACCGTTAAATCGTTAGCATTATGTCCACAAAAGAGCAGACTTACAAAGAGGCCATTGCCGAAGTAGAAAAAATATTGGAGCAGCTGGAAAACGGCACGCTGGACGTAGATAGCATGTCGGGCGCGGTAGCACGCGCCGTCGACCTGCTGCAGCTGTGCCGTAAAAAATTGCACGCTACGGAGGAGGAGGTGAAAAAGCTGAAAATTGAAGAATGAGGAAATTCTGAATTCTGAATTTTGAATTCCTGACGGCATAAGCCAATTCAAAATTCAAAATTCAAAATTTTCAGCCGCCGTCAGGAATTCAAAATTCAAAATTCAGAATTCAAAATTATTAAAGAATATGAAACATATTACCGCCGCCACCGCGTTAGCCATGCTGCTGCTGCTGGGAGCATGTATCGACGATAAGGGGAACTACGCGTACCGCGACGTCAACAGCATTACCATATCGGGGATAAAGCGTGCCGATACGTCCTACCTCGTTGCCGTGGGCGAATACCTCAGCATTACGCCAACGCTGACGTTCTCCGTAGGCGAAGAGCGCGATGCGTACCGGTACGAGTGGCACCAAATGGGCAAAGTCGTCCCCCACCAATCGGTGCGCCTGCTCTCAACGGAGCGAAACCTGAACCTGAAAGTCGAAGGCTCCCTGAGCGAGGTAGGCGACTACTACCTTATGTACTGCGTGACCAACCTCACCACCGGCGTGAGGTACGACCACGTATTTACGGTAAAAGTGCAGAACAGGATAAGCAAGGGCTACATTGTGCTCCACGAGCAGAGCGGGGGCGGCTTCGAGGTTGATATGTTAGCCTTGTTCGGCGACACCCTGACGCACTACAAAAATATCCTCAACATGTTTGCATCCGGCCTGCCTAAGGACGGAAAGCCCCTCGACCTGCTTTGCTACCCCGACCACTCTGCGCCCTCGCCTTACTACGTGGGCACAAGGCAGGAGTACTCCGTTTGGGTGCTCACCGACAAAAGCACCAACAGGATAAAAGCCGAAGACTTCTCCTACGCGCCGGACTACAACATCTCCAAGCTCTCGCTGATGCCTGCCGCAGTGCTGGGCGGCAAGCCGCTGGTGGCCGAAAAAATGGTAGCCACTTCGGCTACGGTAGCCGGTGCGCGGTGCTACATGTACTTCAACGGCTGCTGGTTTTTCTTCAACTGGTCGCCCATGCCTTACTTTTTCAACCTGCCGCTAAACGTTTTGTCCGGCGACCCGCAGGCGCAGCCATACGCCGTTGCTCCCTACGTTATAATCGTAGGCTCCTACGGAGCCATTATGTTTGACGAAGCCCACCACCGCTTCACGCTGCACAAAACCGTCTCCAGCGATATATACACCTCAAGCAGGATATACTGCTCGCACGTAATTACCGATGCAGCGCCCGCCTTTAAGTGGCAAAACCCCGACTACAAACTGCTTTACATGGGCAACCGGACGTATCAAAGTGGTTTTGCCGTAGTAAAAAATACCTCTACAGGCCGCTGCGAGCTGCTGCAAATGAGCTTGGCGGGCAGCACCAGCGCCGTAATCGCTACCCAGCAGGCGTGGTCGGAGTTTCCGGCAGACTTTGATGCGGAGAGCGTCAAATTTTTTGCCTACCACACCTCCTTGCCCTACCTCTACTGCGCAACGGAGGACAGGGTGTACCGGATTTTGATCAATGCTAGCATGTCAGTTCACGATATTACCGAAAAGGTTGTACCGGCGGGGCACAAGGTGAGCGTCATGGAGTTTCTGTTTGTTCGCTCGCCGTGGGGGCACCTGCTGACGCTGGCAACCTACGACCCCAGCGGGGCGGAGGGGCAAAACGGTACCCTGCGCTTCTACACCGCCGAAGACGGAACGGGCGAGCTCTCCCTGGCAAAGCACCCGGCAGCCGCGGCAGGAGGATACCAGATAGACATGTCGTGGACAGGATTTGGCAAAATTATAGCGCTGGACTACAAGCAGGAGTAAAAGCGCGATTAATCGCGCCTTGAGGTTTGCGAGCGCCTGCGCCGACCCGTTAGAACCGCCGTAGGGCAAAATGTTGGTAGAATTAAGGGCTGAAAGCCCGAAATCAATAGCATAGGGCAACGCCCTATGAACCGAAAGCCGTCGTATTCATTAAGCCCTGAAAGGGCGAAATCAAATGAAATAAGTACGGCTACAGCCCAACCGCCGCCGCCCAACCAATTTTAGAGAAAATATATTCCGGTTTTTTGTAATTTAAACGTAAAAAAATGAAAATGAAAATGAAAAAAAATTTGCTGCTAATGCTACCCGTGCTGTCCCTGCTGCTGGTGTCTTGTACGGATAAACCTAATGACAGGCCGGTGGTAATCTCCGGCAAGTGGAGCCGCGGAAAAGCGGCGAACGTTTCCCTTTACAGGCTGGAAAGCGGAACCCTGAAGGAAGTTGCCCTCTCGGAAGTATCCGCCGACAGCGCTTTTTACCTTGCATGCAAGCCGCAAAAGGAGGGATTTTACTTTATCGGTACCGGCAGGCAGGCCGCAAACAGGTATGCCTTTTACCTTTGCCCGCGCGACGCGGAGCTCAGCTTCACCGTAACGGAGGACTCGTACGCGCTCACCGGCGCCAACAGCCCCGAAAATCAAGCCCTGGAGCAGTGGCACAGCTTTGTGCAGCCGCTGGAGTGGAAGTCGATTTACTTCGCAAAAACGCAGAGCACCTACGTTGATTTCTTCCCCCTGCTGGAGGAGAAGCTCAAGGCGCTGGAGAGCTTCCCCAAAAACGCAACGGCCAACGAAGCGTTTAACCGCGCCTTTGAGGAGTACAAAAAGTTCAACTTGCTGGACATTGCCATCACGTTTTTGTACGCTCCGCGAACGGCACACCCCGAGGGAGAAGACTTTCCGGACTACTACCGCAGCATGGATGTTGCCGCCCTGACCCAAACAGCCGCCATCCTCAGCTACATCCCGTCGGGCGTGGAGCTCATCGAGAGGGTTATTTTCAGCAAGCTTCAGGTGAAAGGCGAAAAAGTGGACAACCCCATGACAGCCATCTTGGAGTCCATCGGCGAGGTGTCTAACGATACGCTAAGGGGCGAAATGGTGGCGCACTTTGCAGCCAACCAAAAAACTTACGAGGGCTTGGCCGATTATGAAGAAAAGTACGGCAAGTACCTTGCAACCGACGACCAAAAGGCGAGAATGAAGTCCCTCAAAAACGCGCTGAACGTGGTCAAAGAAAATGCTCCGGCGATAGACTTCGCATTTCCCGACGCTGACGGCAAAACCGCGGCGCTCTCCGACTTCAAGGGCAAGCTGGTGTACGTTGACGTTTGGGCAACGTGGTGCGGCCCCTGCAAAAAAGA
>JAISGH010000188.1 GCA_031263185.1 Prevotellaceae bacterium
CATCCGGAACGGATGCAATCTTGGTAGCCCGACGCTTTAGCGTCGGGGATATATCGGCAGCGATTCCCCCAGCGGCGAAGCCCCGATATATTTTGTTCGGTGACCGGATTTGATTTAAGAGACCTCACCCTCGGCCCCTCTCCGAAGGAGGCTGCGTGAAAAAGCGACAGCTTGTCGCTCTTAACCCCGTGGGGGTTGCCCGTACATAAGCTGGGGGCGAGGCGGCATATCCGCCTGCTTTTCAACCCTGTAGGGGTTGCCCGTGCATAACCCCCAGATTTATCTGGGGGGCGATGTCGGCGCCTCTCAACCCTGTAGGGGTTGCCCACGTGCCGTGTATGTTTTTTCCCTCCGGATTTACGGGGAACCCCTACAGGGTTGTCCGCAGCGCCCTCATCTTCGCACCTCCAGCTAAAGCTGGGGGTTATGCACAGGCAACCTCTACGGGGTTGAGCGGCAGCAGGCGACCTCTTTTTCACGCAGCCTCCTTCGGAGAGGGGGTGGGGGTAAGGTCTCAACAACGACAAAAATATATCGGGGCTTCGCCGCTGGATGCAACGGTTCGCGCTTCCGTCCCCCGACGCTAAAGCGTCGGGCTACCAAGATTGCATTCGTTCCGGATGCACTGCTACTCTGCGAATTATGCTTCTTTTTGCAGCAAAAATCAGCAGAAGAAATTACGTAGGTTTGCACACCCTACCTTACGGGACGGCGCAAGCGTCTATTGAATATAAACTCTAATATGCATATTTTGTCAATAAAAAAAGCCGTTTTGGTAGAATGCTTCACCGGTAAAATATCTACCTTTGCGCCCGCAGACAGATATGGTTCCATAAAGCCGGATTAAAAGGGAATCCTGTGAAAATCAGGAGCTATCCCCGTAGCTGTAAGCTTCGTACAAGGGCATGTATCCCCCTTTTTGCCACTGACCGCACAGGTTGGGAAGGCGCATCGCCCGAAGCAAGCCAGAAGACCTGCCATATTGAGCATAATTTCCGTATCCAACCGTATTTGCTGCCCGCAAGACAATAAAATATTTTAAGTTAACTATCGGAATGGAACTATCTATTATTAAGAGAGATGGAAAAAAAGAAGCATTCTCTATTGAGAAAGTTAAGAGCGCTATCGCCAAAGCATTTTTATCGGTAGGCAGCTACGCAACGCAGGAGGTTATCACCAACATTTTGAGCCGGGTGAACATCGGCAACGAGAGTACGGTGGAGGATATTCAAAATCAGGTAGAAATTGCCTTAATGTCCGAGCGCTACTACGCCGTTGCCAAGTCCTACATGCTGTACCGGCAAAAGCATCTGGAAGACCGCGAAGTGCGCGACAAGCTCAACTTCCTGATGGAGTACTGCGATGCCCGCAACGCGGCTTCGGGCAGCAAGTACGACGCCAACGCCAACGTAGAAAACAAAAATATGGCAACGCTTATCGGCGAGCTGCCCAAGTCCAACTTTATCCGCCTCAACCGCAGGCTGCTGACCGACCGCCTGAAGGAAATGTACGGCAAGGAGATAGCCGACAAGTACATCGACCTGCTAAACAGCCACTACATCTACAAAAACGACGAAACAAGCCTTGCCAGCTACTGCGCAAGCGTTACCATGTACCCGTGGCTGCTCGGCGGCACTACCTCCATTGGCGGAAACTCCAAGGCGCCAACCAACCTGAAATCGTTTTGCGGCGGATTTATCAACATGGTCTTCATTATTTCCAGCATGTTGAGCGGCGCCTGCGCCACGCCCGAATTTTTGATGTACATGAGCTACTTCATCGGGCTGGAGTACGGCGAAGATTACTACCTGCATGCAGACAAGGTGGTTGACCTGTCGAAAAAGCAGCGAACGCTGGACAAGGTTATCACCGACTACTTCGAGCAGATTGTCTACTCGATTAACCAGCCAACCGGCGCGCGAAATTTTCAGGCAGTCTTCTGGAACATATCCTACTACGACCGCTACTACTTTGAAAGTCTGTTTGCCGAATTTGTATTCCCCGACGGCAGCCGCCCCTGCTGGAGCGCGCTCTGCTGGCTGCAAAAGCACTTTATGAAGTGGTTCAACAGCGAGCGGCTGCGCTCCGTGCTGACCTTTCCGGTAGAAACAATGGCGCTGCTGACCGAAAACGGCAGGCCGAAAGATGAGGAGTACGGCGACTTTACCGCCGAGATGTACGCCGAAGGACATTCGTTCTTTACCTACATGAGCGACAACGCCGATTCGCTCAGCAGCTGCTGCCGCCTGCGCAACGAGATACAGGATAACGGCTTTAGCTACACGCTGGGGGCGGGAGGCGTTTCCACAGGGTCAAAAAGCGTGCTGACCATCAACCTCAACCGCTGCATTCAACATGCAGCCCGCAAGGGGCAGCACTACCTGTTTTTTCTCGAAGAAATCATCGACCTGGCGCATAAGGTACAGCTCGCCTACAACGAAAACCTGAAGTATATGCAGGAAAAGGGTATGCTGCCCCTGTTTGACGCCGGCTACATCAGCATGGGGCGGCAATACCTCACCATCGGCGTAAACGGATTGGTGGAGGCGGCCGAATTTCTTGGCATTGAAATCTCCGATAATCCCCGGTATGAAGAATTTGTCCGGCAGGCGCTCGGAACAGTAGAAACGTACAACAAGAAGTATCGCTCCAAAAATGTGATGTTCAACTGCGAAATGATACCTGCCGAAAATGTGGGCGTTAAGCACGCAAAGTGGGATAAGCGGGACGGGTACAAAGTAAACAGGGATTGCTACAACAGCTACTTTTACGTCGTGGAGGACGACGCCATCAACATCGTGGATAAGTTCCGCCTGCACGGACGGAGGTACACCGAACGCCTGACCGGCGGATCGGCCCTGCACATGAACTTGAATGAGCACCTCAGCAAAGAGCAGTACCGGCAGCTGCTTCGCGTAGCAGGACAAGAAGGGTGCAATTACTTTACCTTCAACATTCCCAACACAGTTTGCAACGACTGCGGGCATATTGACAAGCGCAGCCTGCGGGAATGTCCGTCGTGTAAAAGTAAAAACCTCGACTACCTGACCCGCATCATCGGGTACATGAAGCGCGTCAGCAATTTTTCTCAACCCCGGCAGCAGGAGGCCGCTCAGCGTTACTATGCTTCAGCTCGCCAGCTATAGCGTCGTCTTTCAGGAAGTGCCGGATGAAGTAACGCTGGCCATCAACCTTTCCGGCTGCCCCAACCGCTGCAAGGGCTGCCACAGCCCCCACCTGCAAGAAAACACCGGCCTGCGGCTGGATAGCAGCGTACTTGCCGCGCTGCTCGAAAAGTACGGCAGCGCCGTTACCTGCGTCTGCTTTATGGGTGGCGACGCCGCGCCGGGCGAAGTGGAGCAGCTCGCAAAGTTCCTCCGCCAAAAAACCTGCGGACGGATAAAAGCAGCTTGGTACTCCGGAAAATCCAAGCTGCCTGCCGGCTGCTCCATCGAGAACTTCAGCTACATCAAGCTGGGCGGCTACATCGAGCAGCTGGGCGGCTTGGATTCGGCGGCAACCAACCAGCGGTTCTACCGGATAGACAACCGCCAAATGACGGACATGACAAAATGCTTTCGCAAAAAGCGCTGAGCGCGCCCCGTCTCTACGGTTGGGCGGTAGTTTCGCCGCCGTCCAACCGCTCCCTCCTGCTGTGTCCGTCATTCCGAGCGTTTGAAATGCACCCAACAAGTTCTTTGACGTATTTTGGTTTACACGTAAAAGTTCATATCTTTGCAGAGAGTTTCAAATAAAGATGTAATGAATTTACCAAAGTATCCCTTGGCGTCGAATGACAGGTTGGCAACCTAGGTGTTACAAAATTTCTTTCGGAGGTTGAAGAAGGCTTTGAAGTGCTGGGGGAGCGGAACGACGGCTGGGAGGCGTTTAGAAAAAATGTTGAATACAAAAGTTTTTTGGTAAAAAGGATAAAGAAAAAATAGCTATTTTTGTAATTGTAAAACTTTAATTAGCAATGAACGTAACAGTAGAAGTAAAGAAACGTAAAATTCCGATTGTTCGGGTAGATAAGTCGTTGAACAAGTATGACGATATCGTTTTGTTTCCCGACAAGCTGAAAAAAGCAAATGAAATGCTGAGAAGAGTAGGGCTTCCCAAGCAATGGACGACCTAAACGGCGCTATGAATAAATTTTACCGCTTAGTCCGCTTTGCAAAGCCATATAGCCACTATTGGCCTAAATATCTCACTGTTGCTCTTTTGGCGCTGGTGTTCGGGGTGCTCAACTTTGCCCTCATCGTGCCCCTGCTGGAGGTCATTTTTAGCAGCGACGACCTGCTGCGGGTAGAGCAGCTGCCGGAGTTTGCCCTTTCTGTGGCGTACTTCAAAGCGGTTTTTTACTTTGGGATGCAGCAAATAAAGGAGCTGCACGGTGCGCTGGGAGCGCTGATTTTTGTCGGCCTCGCGCTGACGCTGGCCTCATTTTTTGCCAACCTGTTCAAGTATTTAGGCTACAGGGTGCTCAACAGCATGCGCGCCAACGTGATGAGAAATATTCGCAAGGCGCTGTTCGATAAAATCACAAGGCTGCACCTTGCCTACTACACCAACCAGCGCAAGGGCAACCTGCTGTCGGTGCTCTCCAACGATGTCAACGAGGTGCAATCGTCGGTGGTTTCTTCGTTCCAGATTATTTTTCGCGACCCCATTTTTATTTTGGGCAACCTTGCCGTGCTGTTCTACATGTCCTTCCAGCTCACCCTCATTACGATAGTTACGCTGCCGCTGTCGGGCTACCTAATCGGGTTAATTTCCAAAAAGCTGCGGCGCAAAGCCGTGGAGGTGCAATCCTTGCAGGGCGACTTGATGAGCCTCATCGAAGAAACAATTGGCGGCAGCCGGATTATCAAAGCGTTCAACGCCCAAAGGTACGTGCGGGAGCGCTTCGCAAGGGTCAACACGTCGCACCGCAACGCGCTAAGGCAGGCCTGCAACCGTCAGGAAATGGCTGTGCCGCTCTCGGAGTTCTTTGGGGTAACGGTGGCTATGCTCATCCTGTTTTTCGGAGGCGTAATGCTGCTCAACGGCACTTCGACCCTGTCCATCCCCGAATTTTTGGTTTACCTTGCATTTTACTACCAAATTCTGGTGCCGGCAAAAGATATTACCAAGGCCTACGCCGGCATCCAGCGGGGCATGGCCGCGGCAGACCGCATCTTTGACGTGCTGGACGCGCTGGTTGCCATCACAAAAGCCCAAAATCCGGTGGAGGTGAAAGATTTTGCGCGGGAAATAAAATTTGAGAATGTCAACTTTGCCTACGGCGACGAGCTTGTGCTGAAGCGCATCAACCTGACCATTCCGAAAGGGAAAATGGTTGCGCTGGTGGGGCCTTCGGGAGCAGGAAAAACTACCATTGCCGATTTAATTCCCCGCTACTACGACGTAACATCGGGGGCAATCCTGCTGGACGGCACGGACATCCGGCAGTGTCAGCCCAAAGGCTTGATGAGCCTCATGGGCATTGTTACGCAGGAGGCCATTCTCTTTAACGATACCGTCAGGAACAACATCGCCTTTGGGCAGGACAGCGTTTCGGACGAGGCGGTTGTTGAGGCGGCCAAAATTGCCAACGCGCACGATTTTATCATGCACATGGAGCATGGCTACCGCACCGGCATTGGCGACAGGGGTGTGCGCCTCTCCGGTGGACAGCGCCAGCGGCTCGCCATAGCGCGGGCAGTGCTCAAAAATCCACCCATACTCATCCTGGACGAGGCTACGTCGGCGCTCGACACCGAAAGCGAAAAGCTGGTGCAGGACGCCCTGTACAAGCTGATGAAAAATCGCACCTCCGTTGTGATTGCCCACCGCCTCTCCACCATCCGGAACGCCGACTGCATTGTGGTGCTACAGGAGGGCGAGATTGTAGAGCAAGGTACGCACAGCGAGCTGATTGGCAAAAACGGACTGTACAAAAAGCTGTGCGATTTGCAAACGTTTAAGTAGGCCAAGAAAGTAGGCCAAGAAAGTAACCCAAGAAAGTAACCCCCAAGAATAACGGCATAAAAATAACTTTGAACTTTACGTTGGAACATCTCCGGTACCCCATATTTAAGCAAATATCGCTCATAGCGCAACGGCAGGGCGTACGCGCCTTTGTGATTGGCGGCTACGTGCGCGATTTTTTTCTGCACCGCCCCTCAAAGGATATCGACGTGGTGGTAGAGGGCAGCGGCATTGCGCTTGCCGAAGAGCTGGCAAAGGAGCTGCGCGTTAACCTCAGCGTGTTTAAGAATTTTGGCACGGCCATGCTGCGCCACGACGGAATAGAGGTGGAGCTGGTGGGCGCCCGAAAGGAATCGTACCGCGCCAGCTCGCGCAAGCCAATTGTAGAAACCGGAACGCTCAAGGAAGACCAAGAACGCCGTGACTTTACCATCAACGCTATGGCGTTTAGCCTAAATCTCAATGACTACGGTGAGCTAATAGACCCTTTTGACGGCGTACAGGATTTGCACGATAAGCGCCTCCGTACGCCGCTTGACCCCGATATTACCTACAGCGACGACCCCCTCCGCATGATGCGCGCCGTGCGCTTTGCCACGCAGCTGGGCTTTGAAGTTGACGACAGCTCCAGGGAAGCCATCCGCCGCAACCGGCAGCGCATACTCGGCGGCGTAGCGTCGGCAGAGCGCATTACCGACGAGCTGAACAAAATAGTGGCGTCTCCCAAGCCGTCGGTGGGTTTTCTCCTGCTGGACGAGCTGGAGCTGCTGGAGCTTATTCTGCCGCAAATCCACCGCCTGAAGGGGGTTGACGCTGTTGGGAAGCACCAGCACAAGGACAACTTCCTGCACACCCTGCAAGTGCTGGACAACGTAGCCCAAAAGTCGGACAGCCTGTGGCTACGCTGGGCAGCCCTGCTGCACGACGTAGCCAAACCGCAAACCAAGCGCTACGAGGCTGGGCACGGCTGGACGTTTCACGGGCACGAGTTTCTCGGCGCCAAGATGGTACCCAAGATTTTTCAGGCGCTCAGGCTTCCGCTAAACGAAAAAATGAAGTACGTGCAGAAGCTCGTAGAGCTGCACCTGCGCCCCATTATACTCTCGCAGGAGGAGGTAACCGACTCGGCCGTGCGCCGTCTGCTCTTTGACGCCGGCGACGATATTGACGATTTGATGCTGCTGTGCGAGGCAGATATTACCTCCAAGAACGAGAACACCGTAAAGCGCCACCTGCAAAACTTTGCCCTCGTGCGCCAAAAGCTCAAGGATATCGAGGAAAAGGACAGGGTGCGGAACTTCCAGCCGCCCATATCCGGCGAGCTCATCATGAGCACCTACAACCTGCCGCCCTGCCGGCAGGTGGGCGCTATCAAGGACGCCATCAAGGATGCCATCCTCGACGGCATTATCCGCAACGATTACGACGAAGCCTACAGGTTCATGCAGGAAAAGGCAAAAGAGCTGAAAATCGGCTGCTGAAAATCACCTCGTTTTTAGAGAGCGGGCTGAAGCAGCAAAAAAATGCTATTGAAATTTTCGGCATATTGTAAATTACGATAAAGTCAGGATGTTTAATTCGGTCAACATGCGCTTGGGATACCCAACAATAGATATACTATCACCTTTAGAATTTTTGAAGTATGGAAACTAAAATGAAAAAAGAATTTGATACGGTTGCCTTTTTTCGTGGTATAAAGGAAAAAATGGCAAAACAAATGGACGGGATGACACTGGAGGAAATGCGCGAATTTTTCAAGCAAATTCGCGAGGGAAAAGTAAAGCTGGCATGAACAGGGGGAACTTTTAGGAGTTCCCACAAGTATATTCCGGCAGGGTTCTCAGGCGTCAAAAAAATTCTCAAAAATCAGAAAAATGGAAACACAAATATCAGAAAAAAGATACTATGATCACCTTTCTCAGGATGATAAGCATTATTTTGGGGGATTCCTGAACCTTGCGAAAAACAATATAAGCAGCATAGCCAAAGAATTTTGCAATCGCCTGAATTATGAGGAAAAAAATCAAGAAAATCAAGAAAATCAAGAAAACTTGATTTTAAATTTTCTCAATAAGAAAAATATATCTTACACGGATTGGGAGCGTGGCGTAAACATTCTGAAAGAATACCTTCCTGTTATTTCGTATATTGATTTGCCCAAAACAAAGCGGGAGGATTTTACGAAAGCTTTGCAAACCTTATTTTCTGCAATAAGCAACCTGCGGCATTACTACACCCACTACTATCACAAAAAAATTGAGCTACCTGGTGAATTATTTACCCTTCTTGACGAAGTGCTTTTGTGCGTAATCAAAGACGTGCGGAAGCAAAAAATGAAAAGTGATAAGGCACGTCAGCTGCTGAAGGAAAGCCTTACCTCGGAGTTCGAACAGCTGGTTGCTGATAAAAAGAAAGAGCTAATAGAAAAGAAAAAGAAAAATCCTAAGGTAAATACTACTAATGAACATAATATAGCGAACGCTGTGCTCAATGACACTTTTTCTCATTTACTTTACAAAAATAAAGGCTCAAGTAAAGAGGAACTTTCAAAATATTACTCTGCCAGAGCCATGGAGAATGGGCAGGCTTTACCGGGTATTGGAATTTCCTTGAGCGGTTTGACCTTTTTGCTTTCGATCTTCCTCGGCAAAAAGGAAATAGAACAATTTAAATCCGGCATAAAAGGTTATAAAGCGAAAGTTACCGGGGGAAAAACGGAAGAACCGGTAAGCAAAAAATACAACAGCCTTAAGTTTATGGCTACCCACTGGGTGTTTTCCGTATTGGCGTTCAAAGGCATCAAGCGCCGGATTGCAAGTAGCTTCGAGAAAGAAACGTTGCTGATGCAAATGGTTGACGAGCTTAGCAAAATCCCCGACGAGGTGTACCAGACGCTGTCGGGCGAAAGCAAAAATAGATTTCTTGAGGATATCAACGAATACGTGAGCGAAACCGGCCGGGATGACGAAACTCCATCGTATGTGGTTCACCCCGTCATTCGGAAAAGGTACGAGAGTAAGTTCAGCTACTTTGCTATTCGCTTTTTGGACGAATATGCAGGCTTTCCTACCATGCGTTTTCAGGTGTACGCCGGACAATATTTGCACGATAACCGAACAAAAGAAATTCCCGGAAGCAAGCTGATTTCCGAACGGATGATAAAAGAAAAAATCAACGTCTTCGGTAAGCTTTCGGAAGTAGCCGAAAAGAAAAATGAATATTTTAAAGACCATCAACCTCCCGAAGCCAACGGCTGGGAGCTGTTTCCCAACCCTTCGTACAGCTTCATGGAAAACAATATTCATGTTTATATCGATTTATCCCACAAAAGCGATAAGGCCAAGGAAATTCAAGCACACATAGATAAGCTTCGGAACGAGAAAATCCTGAATGTAGAGAGAGACAAGCGTACCGGGAAAAAGGAAATTATACAATCCGTTTTTGGAGATTTGTTGGTCAGCCACGCGCCAACCCTGATGCTAAGCACAAACGAGCTAATGGCTATGCTGTACAAAGTTTTGGTAAAAAAGGAAACCGGAGCGGAAATAGAAAATCATATCGTTGAAAAAATTATTGAAAAGTATGATTTGCTTACAGGATTTGCTCCGGAGCAAAAGGAGCAGCATAAAAACGATTTGCCAAAAAAACTTTTGAAAAGTGAAGCAGAAGAACGTATTGACTACGATAAGCTTCTACGCGCTGTTGACGAAGAAATCAAAAAAGGCAATGAGAAGCTGGAGCTGATTGAGCGCAATAAAGCGGAAGCTGACAAAAAGGGTAAGGGATTTTCCGGTGGCAAAAAAAACAAAAGAAAGTATGTTTTTTACATTAGCGAAAAAGGCAAAGAAGCAACATGGATAGCCAACGACCTGAAGCGGTTTATGCCGGCATCCGCTCGCGAACAGTGGAAAGGCATACAGCATAGCGAGCTGCAGCGGCTCATCTCGCACTATGAGGCTGAATATAATCGGGCAAAAGAGCTAATTCAAAGCGTATGGGGTAGAGATACGGGGCTTTACTGGAGAGAAGCGTTTTTGGAGACATTTGGCAAGAATGAATTTGCTGCTTTTTACACCCTGTACATTAAGCGGCGTAATGATGTGCTGATCCGCTTTTCCGAAGAGCTTAAAAGCTACCGGAATGAACCGAACCTGCTGAAGAAATTATGCAAAGACATATTCGTTGTGTTCGGTAACCGTTTTTACCGTATCAACGCTACGGACAAACATGTTGAAGAATTATTGGCAAAGCCATTCGCCTTTTCGCGCGGATTATTTGATGATAAGCCTACAGCCATACCCGGCTACAACCCACAGGAAAATCCCGATATGTTTGCCGAGTGGTATGTACATGCATGCAGCTATCCCCCCGACAAGTTTCAGAAATTTTATGGTATGGAGCGTGAATATTACACGTGGTATAAGGCAAAGGCGGAAGAAGGGAAGCTGCCGGCGCTCAAAGACCGGGATGAAAGCTACAAAATACAGCACTTCAAGAAAAGCTGCGACCTGGAGATAAAAAAGATAAAATTTCAGGATGTGTATATCAAGCTGATGGTTGACTGCCTGTTCGAAAAAATATTTAAGCTGCCGCCGGATTTTGATCTGAGCCGGATGTACGATACTCGCGAGGAATGGGCTGAAAATCAGAAAAAAGCAAGGCAGCAAAAGAACAGGAAAAAAGGAGATGATTCGGGTAATAAAGTAAACGAGAATTACATCTGGAATAAAACCGTTACGGTTAGGCTATCTGATGGGAAAATTGAAGATAGCAACGTAAAAATAAAAGATATAGGCAAATTCAGGCGCTTTGAAGTAGACCCCAAAGTCAAAGCATTGCTTAGCTACGAACCCGACCACGGCCCATGGAGCAAGCTCGAATTGGAGGGTGAGCTCGAAGATAAAGCCGACTCATACGAGAAAATTCGTAGAAAGGAGCTGCTAAAGAATATCCAGCAGCTCGAAAAGGATATTTTACGCTTTAACGGCTTTGACGGCAAAAATCATCCCGAGAGCTTAGCGAAAAATGGCAATCCGAGCTTCAACAGGTACGTAATCAATGGAGTGCTAAAGAAAATAGCTGGAGCGGCAGCGGATGACGCTGCAATACTTGACAAAAAAATTGAGGGTATAGCAATTTGTGAAATTGAGCAAAGCAGCGAGCTGATACAAAAGGCATACCTGCTTATTTACCTGCGAAACAAGTTTGCGCATAATCAGCTACCCGGCAAGGAGCAGTATGATTTGATGAAAAAGCTCTACCCTCCTGATATTACCAAAAGCTCATCGTATAGCGACTTTTTCAGCAAGATAGTGAGGCGAATAGCCGAAGAATTAAAGCATGAAATGGATAGTCAGCAGAGCGAATGATTTACATGTTTTCTTTGCGCCACATGAGTTGTAACAGCCCTTAATTTTGGAGGGTATAAACAAATCGAGTAGTTTTTTGTTCATGATAAGTTGTAACAGCCCTTAATTTGGAGGGTATAAATAACTCTCATTGGCATACGCCTCCCTCTCAGTTGTAACAGCCCTTAATTTGGAGGGTATAAACAATCCGCTCGATTTTACGAAGTCCCGCACGGGCGTTGTAACAGCCCTTAATTTGGAGGGTATAAACAATGTCTCTAAGATTGTAGCATATTTGTAGAAAGTTGTAACAGCCCTTAATTTGGAGGGTATAAACAATTGTTTCATTTTTTTAGAATTTTCATTTCATGGCCGTTGTAACAGCCCTTAATTTGGAGGGTATAAACAATTTACCAGATTACCCCAAAATGTTCAATAGAAGAGCTATCTTCTGTGCCACATTCCGTTAGGAATGTATCGCGGGGTAGAAAATGTCATGCCGCCCCGCGCCCCGTTTCTACAGCTGCCTGAAAGGCAGGATTTGCATAACCGCGGGTCAGCGACCTGCGGAGACGGGGCGGGCGATAAATCTACTTTGACAACCCACCTTTCGGGGTGTGTATTTTCCATAAGCTATGCTGCGCCCAAGTTCTTTTCTCTACTGTGCAGTACCGCTATTTTTCATAGCGCCTCAAAAAAAATGGCCAAAAAATTTTTTTATTGAAAAATAAATTCATAAATTTGCGCGCTTGCGTTGGCAAAAGCGTAGCTTAAAAGAATAGCAGGTGCTTTGCCTGATAGCGGAGGATTGAATTTGGATAAATAAATTTGGATAAATACTTTACGCCAAAAAAAATACCGCAAAGACGGTATTGATTTGGAAAACATTTTGCGCTACTTTTGCCGCACTAAATCACTTGAGAAGTTGAAGCTATAAAGCCACTGTAAATGAACTACAGATTCCACATACAAAAAAACGTTTTCAGCCCGCAGCATAGCGCGGCTGGCATGATTTTTGTACACACACACACACACACACACACACAC
>JAISGH010000201.1 GCA_031263185.1 Prevotellaceae bacterium
ACAAAAAAATCGGCGGATTTCAGCCTGTTTTTTGACTTGTACAATAATTCAAAGAACTTTCGTAAAATACCCTTTTTCACACGGCCTCCTTTGGAGAGGGGCCGGGGGTGAGGTCTCTATGAGATGACATCTTTAGTTGCTATATCTTGTTTATTCGTCATTACTAACCAAACAAAATCCAACAACCCATTAAAAAAATTTGAAAGCAAGTAAGAAAATAATGAGCCATACGGAAGTAGAGCTGCAAAGGCTAAAAGAAGAAGCGAGCCAAATGTGGAGGCTGGTGCTGTCGCAGCTGGAAAAGGCAAAGCAGGCCTTCTTTAGCGGCGACGTTGAGCTGGCGCTGGAGGTAACAGGCCGCGAAAAAACGATAGACGCCCTTGAGCTGAAAATTGACAACGATTGCGAAAACTACATTGCCCTGTACAGCCCCGTGGCGGTTGACCTGAGGCTGGTGCTGTCGCTTATCAAAATCAGCGTTACGCTCGAGCGCATCGGCGACTTTGCCGAGGGCATAGCTTTTCACGTGATTGAAGAAAACGGCCGCAGCATGAACGCGCAGCTCATCGAAGATTTGCAGCTGGAGAAAATGTTCGACACGCTTATCAACATGCTCTCCGACAGCTTTGTTGCGCTGGAGTCGGAAAACACCAAAATATCGGGGCGAATCATATCGAAGGACTGCGAGGTGGACAAGCTCTACCACAGCTCGCTCGGCGTGCTGACCGCCTACCTGCTGAAGAACTCCGGCGACGTCCTCGCCGGCCTGAAGCTGATGCTGATTATCCGCAAGCTCGAGCGCATTGGCGACCACTGCCGTAACATCGTCGAGGAGATAGTTTTTTACGTAGACGCCAAGGTGCTCAAGCATGGCGGTAAGAAAAAGGCGGAGGCCGCGCTCGCGCACAGCGAAAAAAACGATACCTTTGCGCAGCCTAACCAAAAAGTATGCACCACACCATGAAGCAGCAGGCAGAAGCCCCCAAAATTCTCATCGTGGACGATGAGCGCGACATTTGCGAAATCCTTGAGTTTAACCTCGCCAACGAAGGTTTTGAAATCACCTGCGCCTACTCGGCAGAGGAGGCGCAGGAAAAGCTCGCCCCCGACCACGCCCTCATGCTCCTCGACGTGATGATGGGCGGCATGTCCGGCTACAAGCTGGCGGAAACGCTGCGGCGAAGCCACAACCAAATCCCCGTCATCTTCCTGACGGCCAAGGATACCGAAAACGACATGCTCACCGGATTTTCGGTGGGCGGCGACGACTACATCTCCAAGCCGTTCTCCATAAAGGAAGTGGTGGCGCGGGTCAAAGCCGTGCTAAAGCGGCAGCGGCCGGCCGGCAGCCCCCACGACGAAAGCGGCTCCGTGCTCGCCTTTGGCAGCATGAGCATTGACCTCAAGCTCAAGGAGCTGGCCATCGGCGCGGAAAAGGTTGCGCTGACAAAAACCGAATTTGAGCTGCTGGCGCTGCTGGCCGAAAACCCGCAGCGGGTGTTCTCGCGCAGCGAAATCATCGACAGGGTGTGGAAGGAAACGCCCTTCGTTACGGAGCGCACGGTTGATGTGCACATCACCCGCCTGCGCAAAAAGCTGGGAAGCTGCGCCCCGGCCATCGCCAACCGGTCGGGCTACGGCTACCGATTTAACGCCGACTGCCTATGAAACCCCTCAAGCTGCAATACAAGCACCGGCTATTCCTGTACTTCGGCGTAATATTCGTGCTGTTCACCGTGGGCGTGGTGATTTTTGAGCGGTCGCGCGAGCGCTTCTTCAAAACGGAGGCTATCGAGGAGGGCCTGAGGGTTTACACCGAAATTGCCAACGCCGCGCTGCTGCAAGCCGCCGACAGCTCCCGTGTGCAGGCGCTGGAGGCTATGCTGGCAACTTTTCCTCGCGACATTCGCTTTACGCTGATCGGGAAGCGCGGCGAGGTGATTTTTGACAACGCCGTCGGCGACCTGTCGGCCATGGGCAACCACCTCGACCGCCCGGAGGTGGCGAACGCCCGCAAGAGCGGCGTGGGGACGCACATCAGAACGTCGGCCTCCAACAGCCAGCCCTACCTCTACTACACCCGCCGCTACCCCAGCTACTACCTGCGCGTGGCCATGCCCTACAACATGAGCGTGCGCAACTTTCTGGAGGCCGACAACCTCTTTATCTACTTCATCGCGGCGCTCTTTTTGCTGATGCTGCTCCTCATCCACGTGGTGACGGGGCGCTTCGGGAAGTCCATCCGGCAGCTCCGGGACTTTATCGTTACCTCAGAGCGCGGCGACGCCGGAGCGCTCAGCTTCAGCTTTCCGCAGGACGAGCTGGGCGAAATAGGCGCAAGCATAGTGGAAAATTACAGGCAGCTGGAGAGCAGCCGGAAAAAAATTGCGCAGGAGCGGGAGAAGCTGCTCCAGCATGTTCACACCTCGGAGGAGGGGATTTGCTTCTTCTCCGCCGAGGGCGCGGTGGAGTTCTACAACGGGCTGTTCATACAGTACCTCAACATCATTGCCGACGAGGCCAACAGCAACCCGGCGGCGGCGCTCTCCGACCCTTCCTTTGAGAAGCTCACCAGCTTTTTGGCAAACCCCGACGGCAGCGGATGCGCCGGCGTACAAATCGGCAAGCAGGGACGATTTTTCTCGGCGCTGGTCAACATCTTCGACGACGGCAGCTTCGAGATGATTATAAACGACGCCACCAAGCACGAAAAAACCCGCCGACTAAAGCAGGAAATGACCGGCAACATTGCCCACGAGCTGCGCACCCCCGTTACGAGCATACGGGGCTACCTCGAAACCATTCTGGAGCAATCGCCGGACGACGAAAAAAAGCGACTGTTCCTGACCAAAGCCTACAACCAGACCATAACGCTCTCGGAGCTCATTCACGACATGGGCTTAATCACCAGAATAGAGGGCGCCCCGCAGTCGTTTGCGATGGAAACGGTCGGCATCAGAAGCCTTCTCGAAACCCTGAAAAGCGACCTCGAAGCTCCGCTGCAGGAAAAAGGCATCAGCATGGCGTGGAGCATTACCGGCGACGTAGCCGTAAAGGGCAACCGGAGCTTGCTCTACTCCATATTCCGAAACCTCACGGACAACGCCATCCGCCATGCCGGCGCCGGCGTAAGCATACAGGTAAGCATGTACGGCGAGGACAAGGACTTCTACTACTTTTCGTACGCCGATACCGGCGTGGGGATACCCAACGAGCAGCACCTCAGCCGGCTGTTTGAGCGCTTCTACCGCGTTGGCGAGGGACGCACAAGGGATACAGGCGGCTCGGGGCTGGGGCTATCCGTCGTAAAAAACGCCGTTGCCTTTCACAGAGGCTCCATTGTTGCCAAGAACCGAGCAAGCGGCGGGCTGGAGCTACTGTTCAACCTCCCAAAAAATTGAAGGTAAATAAGGTTGAATGTATGTGTGCTACTATGTTTTTCTAATAAGGTTGCTGTTAAATACCAATAAGGTTTTTACTTATGCCGCTCATAACCGCTATTGACGGAATGCTGCTCACCGACAGGGTATTTCCTCTCGCTCATCTTTCGCTCGTAAATAGCACCTCAAAAAAAGATTTAGCCCTTTCCCCCTTTTCACGGGTGCATTTCAAATTGTCGCGCCGTGGCGTTACGCCGCAGGTGGCGGGGAGGTTAACTTCGTTGAGCTACTTGTCGCGCACGGCTATAAACACGTAGGCGCTCCGCGCCTGTATGCGACAATTTGAAATGCACCCCTTTTCCTCCAATTTTTTGCCATTTCTTTTTATCTTTTTATCTTTGGGCTTTGGCAATCGGGGGCAATGGAGGGTTATTGCTATTTGCATTTACAAAAATATTAATTCTATTCCTTGGTTGCCCAATATTTATTTTTACGTTGCCATCGCCAAAAAAATGATAGAAAATTTTTATACCTACCCTCTCCAAAGCCTCAATACCTTTGGGTTTGACGTGAGCGCGCAGCGCTTCATCAAGGCGTACGCTACGCAAGATATACTGCAGCTGCGCGACGACAGGGATTTTACGCGCGGCAAGCGGCTGGTGATGGGGGGCGGCAGCAACCTCCTGTTTACCGCCGACTTCGACGGGTGCATTTTACGGCCGCTGCTGCAGAACATAGACGTAGAGGACGAGACAAGCGAAAAAGTACGCCTGCGCGTAGGAGCAGGCGTGGTGTGGGACGAGCTGGCGCGCAGCAGCGTTGAGCGCGGGTGGTATGGGCTTGAAAACCTGTCCCTCATCCCCGGCACGGTAGGCGCCAGCCCCGTGCAAAACATCGGAGCGTACGGCGCGGAGGCAAAGGATGCCATTGAAAGCGTTGAGTATGTCGATTTGGAAACTTTTGCCGTAAAGCGCCTAAGCAACGAGCAGTGCCGATTTGGCTACCGTAGCAGCATTTTTAAGCAGGAACTCAAGGGGAAAGTTGTCATCACGCAGGTTACGTTTTGCTTGAGTAAGCGTCCGCGCTACAACATCTCGTACGGCAGCCTGAGCGAAATGGTAAAGCAGCTCGGCGGCGAAAGCTTGCGCAACGTACGGCAAGCTATCGTCGCAACGCGCCGCAGCAAGCTCCCCGACCCGGCTGATATGGGCAACGCCGGCAGCTTCTTTAAAAATCCCTTTGTAGAAAAATTGTTTGCCGAAGAGCTGCTGAGCAAGTACCCCGCTATGCCTGCCTTTGCCTCCGGCAGCGGCGTAAAAATTCCGGCCGGATGGCTCATTGAGCAGTGCGGGCTGAAAGGCGCACGGCGCGGCAGCGTAGGCGTACACCCAAAGCAGGCGCTGGCGCTGGTAAGCTACGGCGGCGGAACGGGCAGCGAGGTGCTGGCGCTGGCGCACGAAATTTGCCGGGCTGTGCGCGACAAATTCGGCGTGGCGCTGGAGATGGAGGTGAACGTTGTAGCGTAGAGGTGCGGCAGGCGCGCGCTGTTTGCGTGCAGTATAGCAATGCGCATCAAGGGATGAAAGCTATATCAATAAAATATGGATATCATCAAAACCCGATTGAGGAATTCAAAAAGGAAAAGGGCAAAAGGTGCGCTTCCCATGCACCTTTTGCCCTTTTTCCTTTCTTTTTTTCTTTACTTCTCTTTTTCTTTTTTTCTTTACTTCTCTTTTTCTTTACTTCTCTTTTTCTTTACTTCTCTTTTTCTTTTTTTCTCTTTTCCTGCTTTACTGTAATTCTCCTGTGAAGTCGGCGCTTACGTCTTTGCCGGCCAAGCCGTCGGCGAAGCCTTTGTAGGCATGCTTGCGCTCGTAGTTGGCATCCCAGAGGCAGGGCGCGTCGTCCGGCAGCCAGTTTGCGTGCTCCTGCGCATTGTCGGAGGCGCACCAAACGGTTATGCCGTAGCGCTGGCTTTCGGGGATATGCTGCATGTACATGTCCGCTACATACCGATACATCTCGGCTTGCTGCGCGTAATTTTCCGCCGTTGGCGAGGACGTTCCTACCGTAATGTCCAGCTCCGAAATTTTTATCAGCTTGCCCGTTTGCGCTAACTTTGCAAACATTTGGGCAATGTTCTCCTTGCTGGAGGTAATGGAGATGTGCATTTGCGTACCGATACCGTCAACTGTTGCGCCCTGGCTCTCGATGTACTGAACGTACGCTATCAGGCCGTCGCACTTGGCGAGATTTTGCTCCAGATTGTAATCGTTGATGAACAGCTTGTCGCCCTCATTGCCGTGCTGGCGGGCTAAATTGAAGGCGGTTACGGCGTAGTCTTTGCCTAAGTAGTCCTGCCAGTAAAACTCGTCCGACGCCAAGGTTTTGCCCTTGCCGGTTTTCAAAGCCGACGGCTTCCCGTCGTCCATTGGCTCGTTCACTACGTCCCACGCATGTACGTCGCTCTTGTAGTGGCCTACCATTTGAGCAATCCAGCTCTCCAAAGCCGCGCCGATCAGCTGGGCTTTTTCTTCATCGGATTTTTCGATGGTAACAGGTCCGGCGTGAAAAGCAGGAGCCTGCTGACCCTCCTGCACTTTTTCTACCA
>JAISGH010000036.1 GCA_031263185.1 Prevotellaceae bacterium
CCCCTACGGGGTTGAGTGCCAGAGGTGTCGACCTCTCCCCCAGCTTTAGCTGGGGGTTATTTACAGAAAACGCCTCCGGCGTTGGAAGCAGCAGGCGGTCGCCTTTTCACACAGCCTCCAAAGGAGAGGGGAGGCTGACGCCGAATATCGTGTCCCTCTCCCCTCTCCTTTGGAGAGGGGCCGGGGGTGAGGTCTCTACAACTTTTATATCCGTTATATGTTATTTATTTCTCATCCCTAAGCTATAAAAACATTATGAAAATGAAAAAAAATTGCGCTTTTGCGCTAACCCTGCTGCTCGCTACGGCAAGCGTTTTTGCCCAGCAGCAAAAGAAAAACAGCCTGCCCGATAATGCAGCTATCAGGTACTTGAGCGGCTCGTTTGCCGTTTACGACAAGCTTCAGAAGCAAATTTGGAGCCACCCCGAGCTTGGCTTCCTCGAAGTCCAAAGCGCTAACGTCCTGCAAAGCCATCTGAGGGAAAACGGCTTTACCGTAACGTCCGGCGTGGCGGGTATTCCCACCGCTTTTGTGGCGACCTACGGCGAGGGAAGCCCCGTAATCGGCATACTGGCCGAGTACGACGCGCTGCCCGGATTATCGCAGGATACTGTCCCGTTCAAAAAAGCGCTTGTGGAGGGAGGAAGCGGCCACGGCTGCGGGCATAACACTTTTGGCGCAGGCTCGGTAGCCGGAGCCGTCGCCATTAAGCAATGGCTAAGCGAAAATCGCTCTCGCGGCACAATTAAGCTCTTTGGTACGCCCGCCGAGGAGGGGGGAGGCGGCAAGGTGTTTCTGGTGCGCGACGGCATTTTCAACGGGGTGGACGTCATTCTGGACTGGCACCCCGGCGTTGACAACGCTGTAAGTGTCGGCAGCGGCACGGCTATCCAGATGATGGATTATACCTTTCGCGGCGTTGCCGCTCATGCGGCGGGTAACCCCGACAAGGGACGCTCGGCGCTCGACGGCGTGGAAGCTATGAACTATATGGTCAACCTGCTTCGCGAGCACGTGCCCACCTCGTCGCGAATCCACTACGTTATCGCCAACGGCGGCGAAGCGCCCAACGTCGTTCCCGACTACGCCAAGGTTTCCTACTACATCCGAAGCCCGCAAAGAGACATTCTGCACAGCTTGGTAGAGTGGGTAGGGCAGGCCGCCGAGGGCGCCGCAAAAGGTACGCAAACAACGGTGACGGCAGATACCGTTTCGGGTTTTTACGAGCTGCTGCACAACCGAAAGCTTGCAGAGCTGGTGCAGCAGAACCTCCAGCTGGTGGGCGGCGTACATTACGACGAAAGGGAGAGAGCCTTTGCGCTGGAGATTGTAAAAGGATTAAACCTCAGCGACGCAATCCTGCAAAGCGCGAGTACCGTAGCGCCGCTAAAGGAAGAAGCGCCATTGCAGGGAGGCGCCTCAACCGACGTGGGCGACGTGAGCTGGAATGTACCAACGGTTAGCTTTAACGCTGCCGTATTTATACCCGGAAGCGCAGGGCACAGCTGGCAAAACGTGGCTTCGGCAGGCACCACCATCGGCACAAAAGCGCTCCTCAATGCAGCGAGGGTCTTTGCGCTGTCGGCTATAGACCTTTACCGAAATCCTAAGCTGGTTGCAGAGGCAAAGGCCGAGTTTGAAAAGCGCAGGGGCGCAGATTTCAAGTACCGCGCCCTGCTCGGCAACAGACCTCCGGCGCTGGATTACCGCGTAAAATAATTAATAATTAATAATTAATAATTAATAATTAATAATTTCTAATTCCTAATTCCTAATTCCTAATTCGTAATTAAAATGTTGAGGTTTTATTCATTTACAATCGTAGTTGCCGCGTGGCTGTTTTTGCCGGCGGCGTATGCGCAAAGAGCGTCAGGAAAGAAATCGGTTAATCCACCGGCTGCCGCTGTTGCCACCGCCGGCGTGGAGCAGATAAACCGGCGCGGCGTGGAGGCGCACCTGTTTTTCCTTGCCGCCGACGCCCTCGCGGGGCGCGAAGCCGGAAAACCCAGCGGACGGGTGGCGGCCGAGTACATCAAGTCCGTCCTGTGGGGGCTGGGCGTAGCGCCTTTTGGCGGATCCTTTTTTCAGCGCTTCGAGGCGTACAGCCCGCGGCGGGAAAGGCATGTAGAGTTTTCGGTGCACCCCGACTCCGTTGCCCTGTACCGGCAGGAGCCGGCCTACCGCAGGCTGAACCTGCAAAATGTGCTGGGGTACATCGAGGGGCAACGAAAGGATGAGTACGTGGTTATTGGCGCCCACTACGACCACGTGGGCGTTGACGAGCTGCTGGTTGGCGACCAAATATACAACGGCGCCGACGATAACGCCTCCGGCGTGGCCGTCGCGCTGCAGGTAGCAAAGGCTGTTGTGGCAACCGGTGAGAAGCCCCTGCGCAGCATTATTTTTGCCTTTTGGGACGGCGAGGAGGTGAACTACCTGGGGTCGGAGTACTTTGTTGCCAACTTCGCCCAACCCTCGTCCATCAAAGCCTACGTAAACCTCGACATGGTGGGGCGGCAAGGAGTACTGCCTATCCTCCACCCGCGCTTTGGCCTGCCCCTGGGCTGGGATAAGCCCGATACTGCGGTCAGCAGGGATGTTTACCTCCTGCGCACGGAGGAGCTCGTATCGCTCGGCGAGCAGGCCGCCGGGGAGGCTGCGCTGCTCACGCCGGGCATTGCGCTCAAGCCAAGCCTGCTGGTGCACAAATCGGAGGGGAGCGATAATCTGGCCTTTTCGCTCAGGGCTATCCCCGTGCTGTGGTTCTTCACCGGCATACACCCCGAATACCACACGCCGGCTGACGAGGCCGCAAAGGTCAACCTCGATAAGCTGACCGACGTGGCCAAGGCTACCTTTTTGAGCTTGTGGAAGCTGGCCAATTAGGGATATTTGGCAAATAGGCCTGCACCGTCAGGCATTCAAAATTCAAAATTCAAAATTTCGCATGAAAAAAATTCTATCGAGCACCTCATTCAAGCTGCTTTGCGCGGTGCTCATTGGCCTGCTGATAGGGCAGGTTGCCAACGAAGGTGTGGTAAAGGTTATTGTCCCGCTGAAGCACCTGCTGGGGCAGGCTATATTTTTTCTTGTTCCCATCATCATCTTTGGCTTCATTACCCCCGCCATTGCGCGGCTAAAGAGGAATGTCTCGAAGCTGCTTGGCGTTTCGCTTCTTTTGGCCTACCTCTCGTCGCTGGGCGTGGCTGTTTTTGCGGCGCTGGTGGGGTATGGCGTAATCCCCTACCTGCACATCAGCAGCGCGGCGGAGGGGCTAAAGGAGATACCGGCAATGCTTTTTCGCCTTGACATTCCGCCGCTCATGTCGGTAATGAGCGCATTGGCGCTGGCGCTGACGTTTGGCTTGGCGGTGGTGTGGACTAAGTCCGAAAAGGTTGAGCACGCGCTCTACAAGCTTCAGGATATAGTGAGCGTCATGGTGAGCCGCTTTTTAATACCCATTCTACCGTTTTTTGTTGCGGCAAACTTTGCCATTTTCAGCTACGAGGGCGCCATAGTATCGCAGCTGCCTGTTTTTCTTGCCGTCGTGGTAGTAGCCATTGTTTGCAACGCAGCATGGCTGGCGCTGCTCTACGGGGTGGCCGGCGTTTACTCGCGCAAAAATCCGTGGCGGGTGCTCAAGCACTACGGCCCCGTAATCCTCACCGCAATGGGTACGCAATCTTCGGCGGCAACGCTGGGCGTAGCCATCAAAGCCGCCCAAAAAAGCGACGCGCTGCGCGATGATGTCCGCGGCTTTTCCATTCCGCTGTTTGCCAACATTCACTTTTGCGGCTCGGTGCTGGACGTTGTATTTCTGGTCATCGTTATTTCGCAGGTGCTGTACGGGCATTTGCCCTCGCCAGCTACGCTGGCGGTGTTCATTCCGCTGCTGGGGATATTTGCCATTGGCGCTCCCGGCTTACCCGGCGGGACGGTGGTGGCCTCCCTGGGGATAATACAGTCGGTGCTGGGGTTCGACGAGGCCGGCACTGCCCTGCTGCTGACCGTTTTTGCGCTGCAGGACAGCTTCGGCACCGCCGGCAACATTACCGCCGACGGCGCGCTGACCTTACTCCTCGACACCTACTCGGACAGGCACACGCCAAAAGGAAGTTAGGGGCGAGGTTGTATGGTTGCCAATAAGTTGTCGTTCACATTTCCTGCACAAATAATTTTGGGGTACCATACGATTTTATGCCTTTTCTTTTTATCTTTGTGCTTTGGTAATCGGGACATAAGCAATTTACACTATATTTCTAAGAAAATCTCTAAGAAAATTAGCATGTACATGCATAAGTTACAATAGCATCCTCTATCTATAGTTTAGGTTACGGAGCGAATGATTATTTGTGCAGCTAAAAATGCAACTTAAAAGCAATAAAATGTCAACAAAACAAAAAACTGAGGGAGTACGCTATACCCCAAAAGAATGGGAAGTTGTTGCCTGCCCATTTTGTAATACTACAAAACATTCAGTATATGAGCGCTATGGCGATACGTGGCAGTACACCAACGTGAAGTGTCGGCAATGCGGGCTTATTTATCAAAGTCCGCGCCCCAAATATGACAGCTCATTCGTTCACGATGCCTACGAATACTATGCAGAAGACACGCTCAAAAACCTGTCCGACCCGAAAAAATACATAGACGAAGTAAGCGCCAAAAGTCAATGTGACGACTGCGTGGAAGAAATCCTCCGGTACGATACGCAAGGCACCGGCATTCTTGACGTCGGGTCTTATACCGGAATTTTTCTACACAGTGCACTAAAGCGGTATCCCAAGGCCTACGGCGCTGAAGTTTCGACACGAATGGCAGAATTCACCGAAAAATGGGTAGGCGCTAAGGTCTTCTTAGAAAAGTATGAAAATATTCAAGTAAATGAGCGCTTTTCCTGTATTTACATGAGCCACGTCATTGAGCACATCCCTAATCCAAAAGAATGGCTGGAGCAGTCGAAGAAGTTTTTAGCCGACGGCGGCATTTTAGTCATTAGCGTTCCCAACGGATTGTCATTTACCCGCCGCATTAAAATCTTTTTGAAAAGAATCGGATTGCGCAAGGGGCGCTGGGAGCCTTGGCGTACCCCCGACCATCTGTATGAACCCACTATTCGTAGCATAGTGCGGTTTTTAAAAGAAAATGGCTTCGATGTGCTGCATTACAAAACTTACTCCAGAAAAAAGGAAGTGGATAATTCTCTATGGGGAAAGTTGATACATCAAAAATTTCATTGGGGAAGTAACTTACGGCTGTTCGCCAAATTAAAATCCTGAGACACACCGCTTGCCTGCATATAAATGATTTGAGGCGCTTTGTGCCTAAGCTCACCGCCGTCATTACGGGAGGAAGATGAAGTTGGGCGGACAAGTAGATACACCTTGGCAGCGGTTTATGATTGGCTGGCGCCCGATTAATCATGGTAGCGTGATTAATTGTAGAGGTGTGGTGCACCGTGCCTCTACTATCAAAAGTTATAAAATTGCGTAGCTGATGTCACGTCTAATATTCGCTTGCCTGTCGCAAAACAGATATTCAGATATATAGCCTTTAATCAAAAACGGATTTTCCTTTTTCATCTGCTTAATTTTTCAGCAAAGGTAATTCTTTTTTTTATACGCTATCTATTTTAGGCTATCTATTTTAGATAGTCTAAAATAGATAGTCGCATATCATGCTATATATAAATATTTTACAAGAGTTTTATTTGGATTTTATAGGCAGACACTAATTACCAAAAAACAGCCTTTGGGACAGAGGCAACTTATAAACCTCAAGCTTATGACACCTCCCAAGTAATGACGAATAAACAAGATATAACAGTTAAAAATGTCATCCCGTAGAGACCTCACCCCCGGCCCCTCTCCTTCGGAGGCTGTGTGAAAACTAAAAAAAGGCATAGAAAAAATTTTTCTTAAAAATCATTAAAAATCTTGTGCAAGTCAGCAAAAAATAGTACCTTTGTATTTCAAATTCAACATATTGCATAATTAACATGAGCTATATTTCGGCCACTCCGCGCGGTCAGCTGATGCTGCCCAGCTTCATAGACGAATACGTGTCGCCGGACAACATCGTCCGCTTCATAGATGCCTTCGTAGATAAGGTTATCACGTCCGACACCCAGCTAGCCGACCGGTGCCCCGGCGTAGAGGGTCGCCCCGGCTATACGCCCGGCTGCCTGT
>JAISGH010000112.1 GCA_031263185.1 Prevotellaceae bacterium
AGGGGTTGCCCTCACGTGCCGTGTATGTTTTTCTCTCCGAATTCACGGGAAACCCCTACAGGGTTGTTCGCAGTACCCTCATCTTCGCACCCCCAGATAAATCTGGGGGTTATGCACGGAGAACGCCTCCGGCGTTGGGAGCGACCGCTATATCACACAGCCTCCTTTGGAGAGGGGCCGGGGGTGAGGTCTCTACGGGATAACACTTTTAGCTGCTATATCTTGTTTATTTGTCATTACTTAGCGCGATGCCCCCCAGCCAAAAAGCATCAGGATAGCCTCCGTGAGCCAAAATCGCCTTCGATTTTGCTGTCGCTGCTCTACTTTAATTGCGTTCTGCGGCAGGGTGGAGGCAAAGGTATATTCAAGGCAAAAGCCGACGTACAGCCCGTGGTTAAAGCGCTTTTCGTAAACCGATGTGGCGCCGCTGCCATCGCCCCATGCGTAGGCGTAGTCCATAAAGCGGTAGCCGAGCGAGGTGTTGAGCGACCAGCCGCTGCTGTGCTGCCATACTCTGTAGCCAACGCCTGCCTTTGCTATGAAGCCTTCGGTAACATCCCCCATGCTAAGCGGCAACCCTGCATTAACGCCGGCGAACAGGCGGGGCGTAACGTCGTACTGCGTGGTGAGGCTCAGGGCAATGGCAGAGATGTCGGCGTTGTAGTAGCCCACGCCGGACAAGCTGCCCCCCAGCTCGAATTGCGGGGTAATGTAGTAGCCGGCCTTAACGTTCATCTCGGCCATTTGCATTACGCCGGCGCGGTTGCTGCGATAGACGTCGCCCTTGTCCCACAGCGTCCATGCGTGCCCGCCGCCGCCGCTTATTGCGAAGGATTTGCGGTATTGGGCAAGCGCCTCCACCCGAAGCAGGGGCAAAACGGCAAGAAAAATAAGTAATCTTTTCATAACTAATCAAATATTTTTTTTACATCAAACGTATAGCCCACCCGCAAAAGAATAGCATGCTTTGCTCGCTTGTCGGAGAGCTGCTCGTCCGAGACGCCATTTAAAAAATTAATGGATAAGCCATACCGGAACAGGTGATACCCAAGCGCAACGTACAGCGAGCGCCGCTCGCTGTACGCTATCCTGTAGCCAACGCCGGCGTTGGCTACAACGCCGGATACATAGCTGACGCTGTAATCGGCAAGCCAGCTGCTCAAGAAGTCGTTGGAAGACGTTTCTGCGCTCAGCGGGAAGCCGACATCGGCATAGGCAAACAGGCGCGGGATGCGGCTGAAATCGTACTGCAAGCCCGCAAACACGGGTACCGTAGTAATGTCGTAATTGCTGTACGGCGTGACGCCAACCCCTGCCGCAAGGGATACTGCATCGGTAACGTAGTAGCGGAGCTTGAAGTGAAAGATGGCCATGTACATCTTATCGCTGACATTTGCGAGATCGTATTTTCCCTTGTCGGCAAGTGTCCAGCCGTAGCCAAGCTCAAGGTTTGCCCAGGTAGCTCCGCTGCTTTGGGCAAGCACAAAGTGGTGCGCCATACATAAAATACCGAACGTTGTCAACAATTTTTTCATTTAAGTTGCAATTAAAATTTTGTTAAAAAAAGACAGCATTTGTCATTAGACAACAAATGCTGTCTTTGCCTTCCGTCCAAGAAAAAAGCATGGAAGGAAAAATTTTGTACCCTCCCGTAATTTTTTTTGCTTCGCTTTCGTCAATTTCCTTAAGGCCCTTTACGGAGAAGTATATCTCCAGCGACACCGAGTTTTTGTAGTAAAAGGTCTGGTTTGCGCGCGAGTAGCGCACCTCCACGCCCCGTGCGCGGAGCTCGTCTATAATGGCGTACAGGGCGCTACGGCTAATCCCCAGCTGCTTGGCAAGCTCATCGGGTGCGCCGGTGCACCCCTGCTCCACCAGCTGGTTGAAGATGCGCATTTTGTCCAAAAGCTCGAATACTTTCATGGCGTGTAGCGTTATCAGGTTAATTCGGTTTGGCTTTTCCAAAATTTTACGTAGTGGCCGTTTTGGGCAAGCAGCTCAGCGTGCGTTCCCTCCTCGGCAAGCGCCCCGTCTTTGAGCACAAAGATCCTGTCGGCGCTCATCACGGTGCCTAAGCGGTGGGCAATGAGCACTATTGTTTTTCCGGCCTCCCGGAGCTTGCCCACCGCAGCCTTTATGTTTCGCTCCGATTCGGAGTCGAGCGACGAGGTGGCTTCGTCCAGGATGAGCACCTGCGGGTTGCGGTAGAGGGCGCGCGCAATGGCCAGCCGCTGCCGCTGCCCGCCGGAGAGCTGCACGCCGTTTTCGCCGATGCCGGTGGCGAACCCCAGGGGCAGCTTTTCAACAAAGTCGAGCAGCCCTACATCCCTGCATACTGCAATAATTCGCGCGGCGTCGGGCTCCGGCTCGTCCAGCGCGATGTTCTCCATGATGCTTCCTTCAAAAAGGTCGATGCGCTGCGGCACCACGCCCACCAGCGCCCGCAGCGCGGCGTTGTCGATGTGCTTAATGTCAACGCCTCCCATAAGGATTTGCCCCTCCTGCAGCGGGTAGAGGTTTTGCAGCAGCGAGGCCAGGGTTGTTTTGCCCGAGCCGCTTTCGCCCACAATGGCGCTCACCTTACCTTTTTCTATGCGCAGCGAAAAGTTTTTGAATACGTCCACGCGGGCTCCGTAGCGGAACGATATGCTCCGAAATTCAATGTCTCCGCACTCTTTTGCGGTGATTTTAATTTTGTTTTCGGCGTTCTCCGCGTCGAGATCCATGATTTCGAACAGGCGGTCGGCGGCAATCCGCGCGTCCTGAAAGGTGCGGTTTATGCCTACCAGCGAAGCGACAGGCTCTGTGAAGTAGGCAATGAGGGCGTAGAACGAGAGCAGCTCTCCGGGGGTTATCACGCTGCCCAGCACAAAGTAGGCGCCCGCCCATAGCAGGATAATGGTGAATAGCCGCGAGGCAAATTCGCTGCCTGTTGCCGCCCAAATGCTGTTTACAGACGAGCGAAATCCGGCGCGGATAAAGGCTACGAACTTGGCTTCTGTCCTGATGTCGGCGTACCCCTCTACGCCAAACCTTTTTATGGTTCCGGCGGTGTTGATGGATTCCACCAGCTGCGCCTGCAGCTCGGCGGCATTTTCCATCACCCTGCGCTGCACTACTTTGTTGGCGTGGTTGTAGAGCAGGTATATCGCCGCGTACAGCGGTACTATCAGCAGCATTACTGCGGCCAGCTTCCAGTAGTAAGTAAACATCAGCGCAAAGGCAAAGAGCACGGTGAAGATGTTTACCATTAGCGATACGAGGGTTTCGTTGATGAACGTGCGTATTTTCACGGCGTCGTTGATGCGCGAAACGATTTCGCCGGAGCGCATGCCGTCGAAAAAGCTTTGCGGCAGGCGCAGCAGGTGCCTGTAGTACCCCAGTATCAGCCTTGCGTCTATTTGCAGCCCCGTGCGGAGCATGAATATAGACTTCATGTAGCTGATAAAAAGCGAAAGAATCAGTATTGCCACCATTGCTACGCTCAGCAGGTTGAGCAAGTTGCGGTTGCCGTCGGGGATAACGAAATCAACAATTTTTTGCACGTAAACGGATGTTGCCAGCCCCAGCACCGTATAGACTACTGCGCCAAACAAGGCCTGCGCAAGCATTTTTTTGTGCGGCTTGAGCAAAAATGTAAACCGCCCAAGCATGGATGCCTTCTTTACTCCGGCCTTAAAATCATCGTTCGGTACGAGGATAACCAAAACTCCCGTCCACTCCCTTACAAATTCGTCAAGCGGCTTTTTTACCATTTTCCCCAGGGCGGGGTCCATTACCACAACATGCTTTTTCGTAACCTTGTAGATAGCAACAAAGTGCAGCACGCTTTCCTTTACTGTCAGGTGCGCTATGGCGGGCTTTGGGATTTTGTGCAGCGGTTCGGTTATTTTTGTGCCGTCGGGGTTTAAGGCTTTCACTCCCTTTGCAAGGAACCCAATTTTTTGGGCAGCCTCCGTCATGCCCAGCACGTTGGTTCCGTGCCTGTCGGTCGAGGCCATTTGCCTGATTTTTGATATGGGCATTTCCAGCCCGTAGAACGCCGCTACGGAGGCAAGACATGCCGCTCCGCAATCGGTCATGTCGTGCTGCGCGACGCAAATTTTTTTATTCATCGCTTTTCAGGTTAGGGTTTAGCCACTGGTCGGCTTTATCGTAAATCAGCTGGGATAGCGTCCGCTTGGCTGTAATAAAATGAGCGCTCACCGTCATACCTTTTTTTACGTACCCCTTGTGCCCGCTTTTCAGCGAAAGGTAGCTGCCGTTCAGGGAGCAGTATATCCTGTAAAAGGGGGCTGTTCCGTTGCCGGGCATAACGATGTCGTCAAAAATTTCTGACACCTGCCCCTCCAAAACGCCCCACTCGTTGTAGCCGAAAGCGTCAACCTGAATGCGCGCCGGCTGCCCCACGCGGATAAAGCCTATATCTTTGGTGCCGACGGCGCACTCGGCCACCAGCAGCCCGTCGGGCGAAATTTCGGCAATTTGCTGCCCCGAGTGCACAAACACGCCGTTGGCTACCTTTTCGATGCTCTGGATGGTTCCCTGCATGGGCGCCAGCACTACGGTTTCGCTGCTTTGTACTTTGATTTGCTCAATTTGGGCGGCCACATCGCGCAGCTCGTTTTCCAGCTTGTTCAGGTCGGCCTGCCACTGCGCCCTGCTGCTGCACTGAAATGCCTTGCGGCTCAGCGCGGCGTTGTCCCTGTCCGCCAAGGCAGCTTCAAGCTCCGACAGCGGAATTACCTTGCCATCGTACAGCTGCTTGCTGCGAGAGTAGCTGCGCAGCGCCACCTCTTCTTTGTGTTTGTAATCATCCAATTGGGCTATGTAGGAGTGGTGTGACTGTATGTACAGAGGGTTTTTGAGGTCATCAATGTGCGGAAAATCGGCGCCGGCGAGCCTCGCCAAATCGCCAATCATTTCCAGCAGCTCATTTTTGCGCTTTTTCAGCGCCGGACGGCGAGTTGTAATGCTTTTTGAATCAACAACAAAAATCGTATCGCCCTTGCGTACCGGCAGGTTTTCCGAGAGGTGAACAGCAATTAGCCTCCCCGTAGCAGGAGACGTCAGCAGGTTTCTTTCGCCCTGAGGCTTTATGATACCCGAAGCCCGTACCCCAATCCGAATGTTGATAAAGAAGAGAGACACAACGGCGCATAGCACAAAAATCAAAACTGCTATGTATATTACGTGCGAGGTTTTGCGGTAGTCTGCAATAAGCTTTTCGGTAGAGGTGTTCACTACGCTATCGGGGAATATTTTAAGTCGTTCCATCATATTTACAGTATTTTAAGTGATTATCGCTTCAAATCGCTTAAAGAATGACGAATAAGCAAGATATAACAGTTAATAAAGTTGTCGTCCCCCTCGGCTACGCTCGGGGCAGGCTCTGCGGGACTGCTCGTTGTAGAGACGTGGCGCGCCGCGTCTCTCCGCTCCGTATGCTAAAGCATACGGTTAATAAAGTGTCGTGCCCCGCGGCGGCGCGCGGGGGGGGGGGGGGGGGGGGGGGGGGGGTGGGGGGGGGGGGGGGGGGGGGGG
>JAISGH010000119.1 GCA_031263185.1 Prevotellaceae bacterium
TTAAAAGTGTTGTTTTCATTTTTTTTTGAAAGTTTTTTTGATTAATAATGCGCAAAGGTAGCAATTATTTTTTTATGTTCAATATTTTGACTCTGCAATACCGTAAAGCGCCTGTTCTGCGGCAGGCGGCAGCAGCCAACTCCACACGTGCCGGCATAAATGTTATCCCCCCGCCGCCATAGCAACACTGCCCCGGGTTGCAGCATAATCTTTTTTTTGCTCCAACAATGCCTCGTACTTGTTGTGTAGCACTCTGTTTTCCTCAAGGACTTCAAAATATTTTTCTTTGTAGCCGTCATCTTTCGGCTGCCGTATATTTTTATTCGTGTCAAGTTCTACAGCAGGCTGCCGCAACATCTCACCTTTACCGGCGAGTAAAAATTCTGCTGATATAAATTCGCATTTTGCGTATATTAAATCAATATCAAAGGTATTCCTTACAATCCATGTATTGATTGATTGCGGAGAAACACCTAATTTCTTTGCAAAATTAGCCTTATTCCCATGAGTGTAATGATTTATAATTCCTTGTAATATAGAGCGTTTTTCCATATTTATGCTTATTTAACGCAGAAAAAAATCGCATTTTGTTTATATATATTCGCATTTTGTTTATCTTTGTCGCCACAAACATCTGCTAAGAGATTGTGATTTGTGCATAAAATAAAAAGCTCCGCTACCGAAAAAAGTACGGAAGCTTCCCGGCAAGGCTGCCACCCACCTCTTAGCAGAACGGAAGGGTGCGCGGCCTTGCTTTGTTGCATGACAAATAAATTTATAAAGGTACAAAAAAAAATTTGCTATAAAAGTAAAAATCAAAAATTAATGACTGCCATGAATGAGGCGATAACAATGGTCATGCTCCCGCAGCCTGTATGGGAGGAGCTGCTACATTCGATAGCGACCATAAAAGCAAAGCTGGAGGTTACGCCAGTGCAGGCACAGGCAGGTACGCCGGAACGGATACCGATTGTGGCGTTTAAAAACAACAAATCGCTGGCCGAGCGCTACGGGGTGAGCTACAGCGTGGTGCGCGACCTCGCGCTAAAAGGGCGGCTAAAAACATACTGCGACGACAACCGGGAGCGCGGCCGGTGGACGACCCACAGCGACCTCGTTGCATACTTTGATGGGGTGAAGCAAATGGGTCTGCGCCCCTAAGATTTTTTTCAAATCCCTTTTTTGAATTTTATAGGGCGTTAGAAGCAAGCAAAAGTTCCTTACAGGTGAAAAGCTTCTTTGCAGGGCGTAAGAAGCCGTAAAAGCTCCTTTTGGGGTGTTAAGGACGGATTTTAGGGCGTTAAGAAAAAACCAATTTCTCCTTTTTAGTTTTATAAGTTTTATTTAGTTTATATAGTACCAAATTACAGACACCTTTGTTTTATGAACATGCTGATTTGCAATATTTTGATATTTTTCGGCGGTACCAAATTGCAGACACCTTTTGGGGCAAGGTGCCAAATTGCAGACACCTTTGAAGCTCAAGGTACCAAATTGCAGACACCTTTAAAGCTAAGGGTACCAAATTGCAGACACCTTTACTGTGAAAAGTACCTTAAAGCAGGCACCTTTAAAGCTAAAGGTGCCAAATTACAGACATCTTTACCGGCCATAAACGGGCTTGCAAAAGGCAAAGGTACCAAATTGCAGACATCTTTACCGGCAAAATCGCATGAGCGTTAACACAACAACAGCTATATCGGTGCTTCCGCTGCACATCCGGATAGACCGGAACATTGTCCACAACGCGGACAGCCTGTTTGACCTGTTCGGGATGGAGGGGGACAACATGGACGATAACCTCCTGCGCTCGCTGCTGTACTATCTGTGCTACAGCTATCAGCAGAACTTGTTTTCGTACAACGTAATAGAAGTGTGCGACTTTGCCGAAGTGATGGGGTACTCGCCGACGTTTCTGCGCACGCGGCACCCCCACCCGCTCTTTGCGGAGGAAATGCAGCGGTGGCCGGCGGAGCAGCGCAAGTCGTACTTGGATAGCGGCTACTGCACCTACGCCACCAACTTTGAGAACGCGCTGTACGCGCTGTACAAAAAGGAGGTGTACCTGATCTACGGGGGGAAGTTCTACAATAAAACCGACAAGGAGCAGAAGTTCACGGCGAACGAGAACGTGCGCATGGTTGTTCTGCGCAGCCTCCGGCAGATTACGGTTCGGAGCGGGCGCACCCATCAGGAAAAGAAAGTTTACCCGGTGGAGCTGGACGACAGGTTTATCCACAGCCTCACCAAGTACTTTATCCGCGGCAACCGGAACATGCTCGTTGCGCTGCGCAAAAGCAAGCTTGACATCATGTACCTGAAACTGCTGCAGCAGCGCGAACATGCCATGTTCGCGAACACGCCGTGCGTTCAGCTGGAAAATTTTGGAACGCTGTGCCGGTGGGCCGGCGTTCCGGTACTGAAAAAGGACGGCGGGGCGGTTCCGGCGAAAAAGCGCAAGCAGCTGCTGATGGCAGCGCTGGAGAGGCTACGCGCCGAAACCGACCTGGGGTTTACTTACACGGTGTCGGCCTCGCGCGGGCAGCGCTGGCCGTACACCTTTACGCTGCAATTTGAAGTTGGCCAAAAGGCACAGGAAAAGCACAAGGAGGCCGCAAGGCAAGATATGGATCACATCTTTCTTGAGTGCATCCAGCGCGAGCTGTTTTCGCTGTGGAGGGAGCTGAAGTGCGGCGGCGCAAATCCGCTCTGCGTTAGCATGGATGAGTTCTACGGGTGGATGGCCACCGACTGCGACAAGGAGGAAAAAAAGCAGGCCTACATGCTTACGTGCACGAAAGTTTACGGCAAAGAAACGCCCAGCCGGTTTCACATGTTCTCGCGCGACGGGAATTTTGAAAGGTTCTACGCTGAGGCGCTTAAGCAGCAGCAATTTATAACGCCTATGATAGATATGTCGCAACCCGAAAGTCACACATAAACATATAACACAATGAAATTGAAGTACAAAGATTTAATAGATAAATTAGGGGTGGTGGCTGAAGAATCTAAGCTGCTGCTGCGCGTACGGGATGATATGGTTTACATAGATGGCGTATCCTTTGACGATTCTACCATTAACCGTATCCAACGATTACTACAGCTATACGGTGAGTGTCAGTGGTGGATATTGACATCCGATACAATGTCCCCTGGTATAATGTATCAGATAAAAATATACACATACCTTTAATTGGACGACCGAAAATAAGCGCTACTAAGATATAGTAATATGCTAACAGTGACTGATTACATAGTCGGTGCAGTATTTTTGCTCTCCGTGGCAGCGCTGGCGTACGTGGCGTGGCAGCAGTCACGGAGGCGGAGCGGGGTAAAATTTGTAGCGCTCCCGCCGGATATTGATGCCGTCCGACGGCACATGGGCATGGTGTACACGTCGGCAGACTTTATGAGCTATGATGAGCTGGTCCGGGAGGCGGAGGGAGAACCTGCGGATGGCCGGCCGGCATCGAAGCGGGAGCGGCTGCTGCAGGAACTCGCCAAAGCGCTGAAGCAGGAAGATGCGCCGGCCGACGGTGGCTCCTCCGGCAACGGTGTCAGTGATGATGGCAACGATGACGACGATAACGACTATCCGAGCGATGACGACTATCCGAGCGATGACGATGTGGATAGCGAAGCAATAGGGGAGGCTGCCCCACCGGCGGAGCAAAATAACAATATACATGCTGCACCGGCAGAGGATGAGGTAACGCCTCCTGACCCTGCAGCAGATTTTTTTAACAACCAAAAATGGAAAGCTACCCAACAATAGCGAAAGAAATGCACAGCGCCTCGCTGCTGCTGCTCGATGCGCCGCTGACCACCGTGAGGTGTACAGCATGCCGTCACGTGCTGCTGGAGGTCGGCGAGAATTTTCGCGGCGTTATTCGAGCGAAGTGCCGCAAGTGCAAAACGATAAATACCATAACGCAATGATAGCAGGGGTGAAAGAGAAAAAATTGGAGGTAAAACGCCGAAAGCGCATGCTGAAGCAGTATGCTGCGTCCATGCTACTCGTAGCGCTGCTGACCCTGGTGGGGGCGTTGTCGCTGTACGTAGCGCCTACCTCCGACACGGTGATACAGGTGATTGCCGGAACGTTAGCGCTTGGCGCGTACGTTGCCGGCTTATCAGATTTGCAACGGCATGGCATATCCGGGCGCATTTTCGGCCTTGTCCGCCGGTGGGCGCTGCTTGCCTATCTTGCAATAGTATTAATAACTTCATACATATAACAAACATTACTATGGAAACGAAAACAACTCATCAAAAGATTACCTGCCCGTCATGCGGAAAAGGTAGCCTGCGCCAGGGAGGGATAGGCTACGTGTGCGACTACTTCGTAACCACCGAAGATTTGTGCAAGTTTGTAATATACGCCAACATGTTCGGCCACACGGTGACGGAGGACGAGGCGGTAGCCCTAAGCCAAGGAGAAGCTATTGGCCCCTACGAGCTGACGCGCAAAGACGGTAGCCACTTTACGGCATCGCTGCAGTACGATGCCGCTACGCATGCTATTGCTCCCGTATTTGACGAATTTGCTGACTATGTGCTGGAGAGTGTGAGCTGCCCCTGCTGCGGAGGGGAAATACGTGCCGGTTCAAAATACTATGCCTGCAAAAACAGCAGCAAGGAGTCGCCAGGGCACGTGTTCTTTGGGCGTATAATAGCCGGCGTAGAGATAGCGGACAGCACAGCGGTAGCGCTGGTGCAGGGCACTCCCACCGGCTACTTCAACTTTACGAAAAAAAGCGGCGAGCCATTCACCGCCCGGCTGCAGCTGGTGAACGGGGAGGTAAAGTTTGACAGCATCGTTTGTAAGTGCCCGGCCTGCGAGGGCAACGTGATGGTTGGCGTAAAGAGCTACTACTGCAGCGAGTTCAAACGGAAGCCGTGCGACTTCCACATTTTTAAAGAAATGGGCGGACGGGAGATTACCCCCGAAATAGTAGAGGTTCTCTGCTGCAAGAGAGAGACGGAATTAATGGAGTTTGCCACCAAAAACGGTAAATCCGTACAGCGCAAAATAGTACTCAACGATTTGCACAAGGCAATGCTAATATAGCTATGACGGCGGCGTATCGCGATTGTAACGCTTGATAATGTACGCCATAACAAGGGCAATAATGCTGGCAATGCTAATACCAATATAGATATACGTAAGCGCCTGTACCATGATTATACAATTTACCAGTATAGCTAAGACGGTGGCGTATCGCGATTGTAGCGCTTGATAATGTACGCCATAACAAGGGCAATAATGCTGATTACAATAAAAACAGCATAAATTAATGTAAGTGCTTGTACCATAGTTATTTATTTTATTTGTTTACGTTTGCAAGAACAATACCTGCAGTTGCCATAAAAAGCGAAGCGATAGTGCCGATAAGTACCATGTTACCATCGGTAGAGAGCGAAAAATCGCCTTTTACCACAGGAGAAATAACAACGCTGCCAAGTAGAATCTTGGAAACATCAATGGAGTATTTGCCTGTATCTGAACAGTATTTGGTCAATTTTTTTATGCTCATGTCCATAGAAGATTAAGTAAAATTCACATGGCAAAGGTAGCAAGGTTTACGGAAAATAAAAGCACTATAAAGATAATTTTTTCAAATCCCTTTTTTTAACTATTTAAACGCTAAGTAAATGAACAAG
>JAISGH010000121.1 GCA_031263185.1 Prevotellaceae bacterium
GATAAATCCACGAACAGGAAAGCCCGAACCATTTTACGACATTTGCGACGAACTTGCAGGCGATTACCCTAAATCGTTCCTTTGGACGGGCTGGCATCCGCAATGCCGGTGCGTAATGATACCTATTTTGGTAAGCGGCGACGAAGCAACAAAATTAATAGATGCAAAAGTAGCGGGAAAAACGTACACGCCGAAACAGATAACAGAGATGCCAAGGGCTTTTAGCGATTGGTTACGGATAAACAGCGACCGGATTGTACGGGCGCAAGCCAACAATACTTTGCCCTACTGGTTGAACGACAACGCAGCATTGCTTCAAAAATCCGGCATCATCGGAAAGGGAGGATTTACGGCATTAGCCGCCAAAGGGCTGCTATCCGACCCAATGATGGTTAACTCGTTCCTTTCCCTCGTTGACTTTATGCGGGTAAAAGCGGCCCCGCAGCTTCAAAAAATAGCCTTTAACCTTGCAATAAAAAACGAACGCTACACGCGCAAAGGCGATGTTTTTTACATGGAAGGCGCAGTTTACAGCCGTACCGAAATGCAGACAGCCGAAAAGCTTGCAAAAGCCGGCTACTACGTTGTATTCCCAAGCGGGAAGCATATAAAGGATATAAAGATAAAAGAAAACGATACGAGCGCACGGAGAAACGATGTTTATATTTACGACAAAAAGACGTACAAACAAAAAAAAGTAGATTTGAAAACCGTAAACGGCGCATCGCCGGAAGCCATCAGCAGCCATATCGCAAGCGGCTCCGGTCAAGCCCCCGTAGTTGCTGTTGATATAATAGGCAAAATCAGTAAGCAGGATTTAATTGGCGCTATCCGCTCGGGGTGGGATACTAATATGAGAGAAATATTGCTGAACTATAAAGGTCAGTGGTACGAGATTAATAAAGAAAATGCATTTGACAAATTTTGGCTAAAAGATAATCTCAAATAAAAAAGGTCATTTGATGAAAATGACCCTTTTCGCTTGTTTTCGCAGGTAAGCATACCCCCTCGCCCATCCTCTGCCCCCTTTCGGAAGTTGGCGTTTCATAGCCAAATGCGAGGATAACGGTTATTTAAAGTCGCCGAGCCGACACCACAAAGTTACTACTATTTTCCAAACTAACAAAAAAACAGCAGAAAAAAATAGCGAAAGCCCCGAATAAAATTGCATTTTTCTTGCAGGTATTGGAAACATGTATTTTTTTTGTAGCAAAATTAAGCACCCCCATTCTTTCTTGAATGGTAAAAGCCTCTCTCGGCAGAGGCTTATTTTTTATACGGATGTTAACATCTCTGTTAGAATGATGGGCGATTGCTCGCTAAACCAAACCGATGTTTTGGTTTTAGTAACCTCCGACAGCGATTTAGTTCCGCCTGTCGAATTTATTCAGAAAAGCTACACGAATAAGACGGTAAAAGTATATTTTCCGCCTAATTCATTTTGCAATGATCTTAACTACAACATGATAAAAGACAAGAAAAAAAGTAGTGAAGCTATCAAGCAGTATGGGGAAATTTGCTAACAGTATCATGCCGGATATAGTAACGGATGGAAAAAGAGTAGCGACCATACCCGAAAAATGGAAATAAAAAATTGTAGTGAAATCAAATACAACGTTTACGTGCTTTGGAAAAGCCCCTGGTTAGGGGGCTTTCGCTTTTCAATACCTCAAACAAGCTGCTTATTTCGTGGCGATACGCCCGCAAAGTTGGCAACAAAATTCAGAACCCGCAATAGCGTAAATTACGGGCTTAACCACATTGCAAACGTACTTTCGTTTCAGGTTAATACCGAAGATTTTGAAGAAAGCAACGACATCAGGGAAAAATTATTAATCACCATAGAAAACTTTGGGCAAATAAGGTTATCTTTACGGCCTGAAATAAAAAACGATTTTGTAACTACAGGCGTGAGAAAAATACATATACTTGTGCTGCGCTCCTTTATAGGGCCTTTTATACTTACGTTCTTTATGACCATGTTTGTCCTCATTCTGCAATTTTTGTGGATATGGATTGACGAGCTGGTGGGAAAAGGGCTGGAGTGGGGCGTAATTCTGGAGCTTATTTTTTACTACAGCGGCAACCTGTTTATGATGGCGCTGCCGCTGGCTACGCTCCTGTCGTCTATCATGGCGATAGGGAACCTGGGCGAGCATAACGAGCTGCTGGCGCTCAAGTCGGCGGGAATTTCTCTGCCGCGCATACTTGCGCCGCTTATGGTGGTTGCCTGCCTGCTGGCGGTGGGCGGATTTCTGTTTTCCAACAACCTGCTTCCCTACTTCAACCTCAAGGCAACCGCGCTGCTGTTCGACGTGAAGCAGCAACGCCCCGAGCTGCAAATCAAGGAGGGTGTGTTTTACGACGGCATCAACGATTACATCATCCGCGTAAAAGACAAGGACGAAAAAACCGGCCTGCTGTGCGACATCATGATTTACGACCACTCCGGCAACAACGGCAACCGCTCGCTCACCATTGCCGACTCGGGCTACATGCGCATTACGTCCAACCAAAAATACCTGATACTGACTCTGTACAACGGGTGCTCGTACGACGAGCTGAAGGAGAGCGCAGGGGAGCACAAGTACCCGTTTCGCATCAACAAGTTCTCGATGGAGGAAACAGTATTTGAGCTGACAGGCTACGGATTTGAGCGCACCGATGACGCCCTTTTTAAAAATCGCTCAAAAATGCTCGACCTGCACCAGCTTTCTGTCATCTCCGATTCGCTGCAGCGCGAGCGCGATAGCCGTACGCTGCTAAACGCGCAAAACTTTTTCCGGTCGACCAGCTTCAGGCTTGGCGCGTCCGACTTTAGCAGCAGCGGTAAGCCCCGTCGGCTTGCCGCCGACTCAATTTTGGCCGCCTGCGACGTTGAGCAGCAGCTGCAAATTGCCAACAAGGCGCTGGTGCTGGCCAAGCAGGCGCAAAGTAGCTTTGCCTCTCAAGCCTCCGATATGCAGTTCTCCAACCGCGAGCTGGACTTGCACAACATCGAGTGGCACCTTAAATTTACGGTTCCGCTTTCCTGCATCCTCTTTGTCCTGATAGGCGCACCGCTGGGGGCTATCATCCGCAAAGGCGGATTTGGTACGCCCTTTCTTATTTCGCTGCTTGTATTTATGCTGTACTACATCGTTTCGTTCTCGTTTGAAAAGCTGGCAAAAAACAGCGAGTGGGAGCCGCGCATTGCCATCTGGATGTCAACGATAGTAACGCTGCCGCTGGCAATATTTTTCAGCTACAAAGCCGCCACCGACCGGCGCGTAACGCTACCCAAGTGGTACCTCAAGGTAATGGACCGGGCCGGCGCTTTGCTGGGGGCTAAGCGATGAAGTAGCATTTTGAAATCCGAATTTAACATGCAACGCCTTCCGCTTCGCATACTTGGCCTTATGTCGGGCACTTCGCTCGACGGGTTAGACCTTTGCCTTGCTGCTTTCGATAAGGATAGCAGCGGCCGCTGGCGCTTTGATATGCTTGCGGCGCAAACGCTTCCGTATAGCTCTTTGTGGACGCAAAAGCTACAGCGGGCGCATACGCTCAACGCTTTCGATTTTATAGCGCTGCACAAGGGCTACGGGCGGTTTTTGGGCGAGCAGGCGGCAGCTTTTTTGCGCGGCAAAAGCGTTCGGGCCGACTACGTTGCCTCGCACGGGCACACCATATTTCATCAGCCGCAGCGCGGCGTTACCTTTCAGCTGGGCGACGGCGCGGCGCTGGCCGCTGCTGCCGGCGTTTCCGTCATTTCCGACTTCCGCAGCCTCGATGTAGCCCTTGGCGGACAGGGAGCGCCGCTTGTTCCCATTGGCGACAGGCTGCTCTTTTCGGGCTACGAGAGCTGCCTCAACCTGGGAGGATTTGCCAACATTTCGTTTGAGCAAGGCGGGCAGCGTATTGCCTTTGACGTTTGCCCCTGCAACATGGCGCTCAACGCGCAGAGCAGGCTGCTGGGAGAGCCTTACGACAGAGACGGCGCGCTCGCCGCGCAGGGCAAGGTGAGCAGCCCGCTGCTGGATGAGCTCAACGCGCTTGACTTCTACGCGCAGCGCGGGGCAAAGTCGCTGGGGCGCGAGTGGGTGGAGGAGATTTTTTCAAAAAAAGTGGCGGCGCACGGCATTAGCGTTCACGACAGGCTGCGCACCCTGTGCGAGCATATCGCCATGCAGGTAGCGCAGAGCGTACAGGGGCGTACGCTGCTCGTTACCGGCGGCGGAGCGTTCAACGCTTTCCTCATGCAGCGCATAGCCGATACCGCTTCGTGCAAGGTTATTGTCCCCGAGGCGCAGGTTGTCAACTTTAAGGAGGCGCTGATATTTGCCTTTCTTGGGGCGCTATACGCAGTAAGCGAGGTCAACACCCTTGCCTCGTCCACCGGCGCCCGGCGCAGCAGCATTGGCGGCAGCTTAACGAAAGCGTGAAGCATTTCATAAACCGCTGACATTGCCGAACTCCATGCACGGAATGGTCACTATAGAGACATCGTTATGTACAAATACTACTCCGACAGTTAACGGAAGGCGCAAAAAAGTAATCACGTTTGATTGCAAGTCTTTGGGGATGAAAAATAAATAATTCAAGTTTCCCACCTTGTTAAATAGTTGAAAATCAGGTGATAATTTTTCGAAAAAAGTGGTGATAATTAGATATAAATTACTATATTTGTGATAGTTACAATACAAAAACAAGTAATAAAAACTATCACC
>JAISGH010000151.1 GCA_031263185.1 Prevotellaceae bacterium
GCTGATGCGAAAATACAAAGCAGGTATCACGTATATCTCAGAGAGGCAAACAAAAAAAGTAGAAAACGCGCTACACAAGTTAGGCGAAGAGTTAACAGCCGTGAGGCTCTAAAGGCATCCGTTCCGAATTGCCGATTACCCGCCAATTCCCCTCCCCTCATCCTCTTCCTGCGAAAATCCTGTCTTTCATGTAGTTACAGGTTTTTACACCCGCCCTGTCCCCGCAGGTCGCTGACCTGTGGTTATGAGAATCCTGCCTTTCAGACAGTTGCGGATTGATTTAATGGCATTGCGCAAAGGGGGAGTTTTTAGTTCTTAGTTTTTAGTTCTTAGTTTTTAGTTCTCCAACATGGTAGCTTGCCAGCCGCTCAATGGGGTAGCGCAGGATTTCGAGGGAGGTAATGCCGTATTTTTGCGCCACATCGCTCAGCATGTCCGCAAAAAAGAAGCCCACCGAGCCTACAACGCCAGCTTGATAGCCGGCGCTGTACATCTGCTTAACGTGGCTGTCGAAGAAGCTGCCGAACGATTGGTAAACCAAGCTGCGAACAAAATCGCTATCCCTGTTCTCTACCAAAAATCCCGAAAATCCGGCAAGGTATTCTGCCGGAGCGCTGCCGCGGTACACAGCTTGCAGCATTTGCTCGCGCGTTAGCCCTTGCTGCGCCAGCTGCAGGGCAAGCGCTGCGGGAAGCTGCCCGTAGAAGTAGGCGCGCAGCAGGCGCTTGCCCATGTCGGCTGCGCTGCCTTCGTCGCCAACGATGTAGCCAAGCGCATTGGAGTGCCTCACAATGCTACTCCCGTTGTACACTCCACACGAGGAGCCTGTGCCGAGCACCGCTACCAAACCTTTCCTGCGGCCAAACAGCGCGCGCGCCGCCCCCAGCAAGTCGGGCAGTACCGCTACTTTGGCCTGCGCAAACAGGCATGTGAACGCCTCCGCCAGCGCGCACGTGGCCGCCGTTTGGGTGCAGCCTGCCCCATAAAAAAACAGCTGCCTTGGCTGTACGCCCTGCAGCTCGCAGGGCACGCGCTCTCTGACTGCCGCCGGCAAGCTGCCCTGCGGCACGTGCAGCGGATTGATGCCCCTGCCCGCGTAGCTTCTGCGCGTACCGTCGGGGAGCACAAGGCGCCAATCGGACTTGGTGGAGCCGCTGTCAACAACGAGGAGCATGGCGCTGAGGTTTGAGGATTTGTAGCATTATGTTTTTCCGCTGCTTAGATTTTTGTCCGGTAGCTGGCAGACACCTCGCCCTTGCTTATCTTCAGCAGCTTTGACTTTAGCAGCTGCTTGCGGATAGGGGAAAGCTTATCTACAAACATTTTCCCTTCGAGGTGGTCGTACTCGTGCTGGACAATGCGGGCGCGAATACCGTCAAACCACTCGTCGTGCTCCACAAAATTTTCGTCGCAGTAGCGCAGGTGTACGCGCGACGGGCGCTTTACGTCTTCATGGATTTTGGGGATGCTCAGGCAGCCCTCCTCGTACGCCCACTCCGCGCCGTCTTCCTCCACAACATGCGCGTTGATAAACGCTTGCTTGAACCCCTTCCCGTCGGGGTAATTCTCCGAGAGGCTGTTGGCGTCAATCAAAAAAAGGCGGATATCTTTCCCCACCTGCGGAGCAGCCAACCCTACGCCGTCCGCATGGTACAGGGTTTCCCACATGTCGGCCAGCAGCTGCGCAAAGCCCGGGTAATCCGGCGAAATATTTTCTGCCCTTTTGCGCAAAACGGGAGAGCCATATAAGTAAACAGGTAGTAACATTGTTACAATTCGTAATTCGTAATTTTTAATTCTTAATTCAAAAAAAGCTTGTGCCCCATTTTCTGCTCTTTGGTTTGCAGGTAGCGCCGGTTGTGCTCGTTGGGCTTGATTATAACGGGAACAGCTTCTACTATTTCTATGTTGTACCCCTCCAAGCCTTTTCGCTTGAGGGGATTGTTGGACATCAGCCGCATTTTGCGTACGCCCAGGTCGTGCAGCATGCTTGCGCCTACGCCGTAGTCGCGCTCGTCGGCGCCAAATCCCATGGCGAGGTTTGCTTCGACGGTATCCAGCCCTTGCTCTTGCAGCTTGTACGCATGAATTTTGTTGAACAGCCCTATTCCGCGCCCCTCCTGGTTAAGGTAGATGATTACGCCGCGCCCTTCCTGCTCTACCATACGCATTGCCTCGTGCAGCTGCGCTCCGCAGTCGCACCGGCACGACCCGAGAATATCTCCCGTGGCGCACGACGAGTGTACGCGCACCAGCACCGGCTCATCGTGCTTCCACTCTCCCTTTACGAGCGCCATGTGCTCCATCCCGTTTGATTTTTGGCGAAAAACAATGAGGTCAAAGCTACCCCACGCGGTAGGCAGGCTAACGCGGTCGCCGCGCTCCACGATGCTGTCGGTTTTGAGCCGGTGGGCAATCATGTCGCTGATGGAGATTATTTTCAGGTCAAACTTTTGGGCTATTTTTTCGAGCTGGGGTAAGCGCGCCATGGAGCCATCGGCGTTCATCACCTCAATGAGCACGCCTGCCGGCTGCAACCCTGCCATCCGTGCAAGGTCAATGGCGGCTTCGGTGTGGCCTGCCCTTCGCAGCACTCCCCTATCCTTTGCCCTGAGCGGGTTGATGTGCCCCGGTCGGCCAAAGTCCTCCGGCTTTGAGCTGGGGTCGGACAGGGCGCGGATGGTGGCGGCGCGGTCGTGCGTCGATACGCCGGTGGTGCAGCCGTGCCCCAGCAAATCTACCGTCACGGTGAACGGCGTTTCGTGCGTAGAGGTGTTGCGCGCCACCTGCATTTCGAGCTCCAGCTCGCGGCAGCGGGCTTCCGTAAGAGGAACGCATATCACCCCCCGACCTTCGTTGAGCATAAAGTTTACCTTTTCGGGCGTAATAAATTCGGCCGCGGCAATGAGGTCGCCCTCATTTTCGCGGTCTTCGTCATCTACCACAATCACAAATTTACCATTGCGAATGTCTTCTACGGCTTCTTCTACGGTGCTCAACATTTATGAATTACGAATTACGAATTATGAATTACGAATTACGAATTATGAATTATGAATTACGAATTACGAATTATGAATTGCCTCATCGCTTACCTTCTCCGCAAAAGCAGCTATGCCATGCTCCGGTTAGCATTGCCGCTACGCTTCACCTGCACGGCAACCTGCTTGGCGCTAAAATTAGCGCACAAAGATAGCAAAAAAATGGCTAATTCTTTTTTGGCGCTATGACAGGGGGTGTATGACAAATTGCATTAAGCCGCCCTTTTGATTTGCTGGATAATAGTTTTCCAACGATTACTTTTCTTATAAGCCCTCAGGTTGGCTATTCTTTGAGCACCTTCAATAGAC
>JAISGH010000162.1 GCA_031263185.1 Prevotellaceae bacterium
AGGCCTAAAACAGAGGCCTCTCCTTCTCCCTTCACCGCCGCCATGCATACCTCCGGGGTTTGCTCGTGGACGTACCACAGCGCGAATCCATTTTTCTCCACCGCCGCCATGCAGATTTCTGGCGTTTGCTCGCGGACGTACTTCAGCGCACCGCAGTTATGCTCCACCGCTGCCATGCAGATTTCGGGGGTTTGGTTTTTGACGTACTCCAGCGCCCAATCGTTAAGCCGCACCGCCTCCAAGCAAACTTCAGGAGTTTGCTCTTTAGCAAAGGCTACCGCATAGGGACATGCCCGCACAAAATCGGCGAGCGTATCCACCTTCGCTTCCGCCATTGCGGTTTTAAGCTCCGCGTTACTGGCGGCTAATTCGGCAGCTAAAAGCTTCTCTAGTTTTGTTTCCATAGCTTATAATTTTTATCTTATTTGTTTTTTTGAGAGCTAGTTATGGTTATAGCTTATAATGCGCTTGCTCAAATTCTGAACCTGTTCTGCTTGCTTCGAGCCGGCGTAACCTTTTTATCGGAAGCTGCAGGCGGGGAGGCTAAGCGGACAAAGCGGGCTATATGCTCTTGCAGCTTTTCGGCGCTACGCTGCAGCAGCTCTTCCGAATCAACCCGGCGCACTCCAAATAAGCCTTGCTGCGTTTTGTATTCTTCAAGAAATTTGCTGCTATTCGCAAAAAACTCAATATCATCTTTTGATACAAACAGTAAATCATCCTTGCCATTTTCGAAGTAAAAATTGCCAAAAAATTCATTCATCCAAATCTCAGAGGTGTCGGCAACATGCCGTTGTACCCTTTTGAAAAAGGGAGATGCTACGTATTTGAAAAACTCATCGTAAGTTATTTCTCGAGTTTCCTTAGCTATGCTTTTTTCTTTAAGAAAATTCCTGTAAAAATCATCCCTGTTTTTCATCACACGCATCTCCGTGGCATTCGATGTTATCCAAAGGCAATCCTGGTAATTCAAGAAGACAAAATACCAGTAGTACTTGCCGGTTTCCTTGTCGCCACGATTTTGCTTGGCGTATATAGGGAAAGTAGCTTCCCTTTGGGGTATTCTTACGTCGAAAATCGGCGCGATTTTCTTTTTAACATCCTCAATGCTCATGGGCATTGGAGTTACTGCTTGCTGTGAGCTGTCGTGCATATTCATTATGGTAATTTTATTCGCTGGCTTTATGCTGAACGGCCCGCATAAACCACTTGTGGAACTGCGACTCCCGCGTTACCTGCCCGGACTTCCACTTGCCGAAAATTTTTGTGGCCGCCACCAGGTAAACGTTCTTTTTTTCGTCGTAGTCGGCATCCGCATGAAGCCACTCGTTGAACTTTTGGGTGTCAATGCAGTACGGATTTCCCCCGTTGTTCCTGTACATTTTCCACAGGCCAAACATGTCCCTCATCAGCGTCTCGCTGAACATGCAAGCCATATCGCTGTGGCTGTCTTCCTCTTTTTGGGTGATAGCCTGCGGGGTGATGCTAAAGGTTATGCGGAATGTGTAGGGAAATTTTTGCCCCCGGCTGGTGGTTGTTTCAAATGCGTAGTTCAGGTCTGTTTTCTCGTTGAGCGTATGCAGCGCCTCTGCCAGCAGCTGCTTGCGCTTTTTGTTGGGAACGCTCGACCCGTCCTTTTTGCGCTCCGCAACGCCTGCCCACCGGCAGAGCATGCTAAAGTTATTAATTTCTACGGCGGGGTCATTTTGAAAGAAGGCGTTCTCCTTGTACTGCAGCATCTTGAGGTACAGAATATCCAGCTTGCTTTTGCGCAGCTCAACGAGCGTTGCCATTTTGCCGCGCACGAAGTACTGCGTCAGGCTGTGGATAAAGCGCTCGTCCAGCTCGACGGAGTACACCGTTTTGCGCTGCCGGGTTTTGCCGCTTCTCACCGCATCCACCCGCAGGTTTCGCAGGATGAACAGCCGGACGTTCTGGTGCGTAAGCTTTTCCTCCTTATCTGTATTGTTGAAGAACGTGACGCCGTACGAAAACAGCACCTCTCTTTTCCAAAGCGCGTACAGCGCGTTTTCAAAGTTGCTGCTGTAGGTTGGGTACCCGTCCCTAACGTAGCCCTCTCGGGCTTCCGGCGGCATTTTTTTCAAATCCTCCAAGAATACAGGGTGTGGGTGCCGCTGCCGCAAAAAATCGGAGGTATACCCCATTTGCTGGGCAAACTCGTAGGGGTCAATAACGCTGTACGAAAAGAGGTTCTGCTGGTAGCTGAAGCACAGGTAGTAGATGACGGCGCGCAGCAGGTTGTCGTCCATGTCGGAGCCTCCAATGCCGAAAAGGTCGAATATGCTGCCGATGTTGTGCACAATGTTGCGGTCAATGCGCACCATGGGTATCGTGGCTACTTGCACGTCGCTGTTTTTAATTCTTTGTAATTGTAAATCAGTCATTTTAATTTACATATAAGTAATTTCGCTTTTTTCTTGCGTAGCAGAAGTAAAATTTATACTTTTGTCACCGTATTCTACTCTTCTAATGTTTGCCTGTAAAGGTGTATGTAATTTGGTACCTTGAGGCCGGTTATCAACAAAAAAGGTGTATGTAATTTGGTACCTTTGCCTGTAAAGGTGTATGTAATTTGGTACCTTTGCCAAAAAAGGTGTATGTAATTTGGTACCTTTGCCAAAAAAGGTGTATGCAATTTGGTACCTTTGCCAAAAAAGGTGTATGTAATTTGGTACCTTCGCCCCGAAATGCGGGAAAGGTGTATGTAATTTGGCACCTTCCGATTTTTCTAAATGGTTGATAATCGAATTGTTAAAAAAACAAAGGTGTATGTAATTTGGTACCATATAAACTAATATAAAAACAAATATTGAACTAATAGGTGTTTCGCTTCGCGAAACGGCGTTTCCAGCTTGCTGCGCAAGCGTAAAAAGGTGTTTTGCTGCGCAAAACGTTTTTTTGATTTTAGCCTTTCAAAAGAAAAAAGACAGCTACTTCCACGCAGGGCACAAGTTCGTCGAAAAATCGCCAAATTTTGCGGGTTTTTCGCGCTGCTTTGTGCGCCTGCCGGAGGGCGAATGCTGCCGCTACGGTATGACGGCAGCATAAAATTCGCAATTTTACACATAAATGTTATCTTTAACGTATTCGCGCCAACAAATAATAAAGTAGATTGGGCTAAAATGGCAAATCGTCGTTAGCCTCCGGCCTGTTTTCATCCTGTGGGACGTCCGGAGGCAGCAGGCTGTCGTCGGCCTCCGCCGGAAGCGATGCGGCCGGTGCGGGCAGCAGCGGGGCAATATGCTCATCGACGTACTGCCGCAGGAATTTTATCCGCTCGGAGCTGTCCCACGTCTCCTTGCCGTCGATGGTTACCGGCTTTAGCTCCGGCAGGCCATTGGGATTTTCGCGGGTGAAGAACCACGGTACTTTCCTGCCGGCCTGCTTCAGGGTTACCCCCGACCGCTTTTTCCCGTCGCTGTCCGTAAAGTCGTACGGGCTGATGGATATGGGATTCCTAAAGTCGCAGCCGGGGAGCGCCAGCAGCAGGCTTGTGAGCTCGCGGGTGTTCTCGCCTACCTGCAGGCGGTAGCTTTCCGCGCCGTCCTGCAGGGTGAACAGCCACTGAGGGCCGTAGGGGCCGCCCTCGGATACGCCAATCTCCTGCAGTATCCCGATCACGTGGTCGTAGCGGACTTCATGGACTGAAGCCCCTGCTTTGTTGGTGCGCTGGGTTGCGCCTGGGGTACCTTCGGGTACCCTTTTGATAATTTTCCCGTTCATAATCCCTAAGTAGGTGAACGTTGGACGATTGCCTAACATGTTTTCTAAAATTTAAAGGTTGATAATTCAAAGCCTGCCTATACGCTGCTTTGGTTTGCTTTTATGCTGCTGCTCAAGCTGCTGCTCAAGCGCTGCAATCCTGGCCTGCTGCTGACTCACCTTGCGCTTCAGCTTTGCTACCATAAGCATAAGCAGCAGCTTGTTTCGCTCGCTTGCGAAGTTCGTATTCGTAGTAATATCCATTTTTAATGCTTTATTTGGTTGATATTAGTAATACGTGGACGAGGTAGGCTCATCGCATACTCATTCAAATCTTTATATTTTTGGTAGCACTGCGAGGCATCCCACACCGGGTGCCCGGACTTGACCATGCCGCGGATGGCCGCAGCTGTTTGCCGCCCACCCTCATCATTATCGAGAAACGTTGACACGGCGAACTGCTGCTCAATGTACGATTTGGCTTTTGGCAAATTGGTAATGCTGTTGAGCACGACTACGCTATCTTTTGGGCTTTCCTCCCACCCGCGAGGAACGTTCCGCTTGTTCAGCGTGAGGTACGACAGGTAGTCAATGAACCCCTCAAAAACGAGGCATGTAGCGCCGTCGCCGACCGTGTTGGCGTTGGGGTTGATGATGGTAATATCTTTGCCGGTGCACCCTTTGAAGTACTTGTTGCGGAGCTCGTAGCCTCCGCTGTTGTTTTTGAAGCCGAGCGCAAAATATGTCTTGTCGCTTACTCTGTAGTGCACCTGCCTGCACATTCTTTTGGCAACGTCAACGTCAACGTTGCGCTCATACAGGTAGTCCAA
>JAISGH010000037.1 GCA_031263185.1 Prevotellaceae bacterium
GGCTGTAACCGTGTAGCCAATGGAAGGCATGAGTATCTATTGGCAGCCTATTTGGCAGGTGTTAGCATCGAATTTTTTGTTAAAGTTGGACAATCCGTACTTTATCAAGCAGCAACCCAATCGCAAAAGCGACATGAAAGATGCTCACAGTGCCGGTAGCTCACCAAAAACAAGACTCGCCTCAAGCAGCAATTGGACAATCAGCTGTAGCAATGCAATATCCATTTTAGCAATATATGTGTCCTATCAAGGAGATAATATTTCCCAACCGAATATCGAAAAAAGCATTATCTTTGCCCGTTTTCTTATGCACAATAAAAGATAACCGAATGAAAATCCTGAAAAAATCCATGAATGTACTGCCGTTTATTTGCCTGCTTACTATGGCAGCCATGTTCGGATTAAGTTATAGCTCGTTTTCCGAATCTCTTTCGTATGCGGGGGATATAGTAAGCGATACAAAGCAGCATCCTATTGCCAATAAATGGAATCACAGCACCACAGCTATGGAAATAGTAGAAGGTGTAGATCTTACAGGAAAAAATGTAGTAATTACCGGAGGCTATACTGGCCTTGGTATTGAAACCACCAAAGCGCTGACCCGTGCAGGAGCGCACGTTACGGTACTGGCAAGGGATGTGGAAAGGGCAAAAAATAACCTCCGGAAAGTAAAGAATGTAGAAATCGAGTATTTTGATCTTCTAACTACCGGAATCGCTTGATGCCTTTGCTGAAAAGTTTCTGGCTTCGGGAAAGCCACTGCATATCCTGATTAACCATGCCGGCATCATCAACACGCCTTTAACGCGGGATAAGCGGGGCTATGAGCTGCAGTTTGCCACAAACATGCTCGGCCATTTTGAGCTTACGGCCAAGCTTTATCCGGCGCTGGTCAAAGCTAACGGAGCGAGGATAGTCAACGTCTCATCAAGGGGACACAGAGCAGGCGGGGTTATCTTTGGCGATATTAATTTCAACCATACCGAATACGACGGAATGGTTGCGTACGCGCAGTCAAAAACCGCACTAATTCTTTTCACGCTAAAGCTGGATGAACTTGCACAGAAGGATAACATCAGGGCTTTTGCCGTTCATCCCGGCCCGATACCCTCAACGGATATTTTTGCAGAGAGCGGGGTAGGTATTGATTCCGACTTTAAGGTTTCTTTAAAACGGAGTCTGGCCAGATTTATGCGCGCTTTTAATATAACCGCATTGCTGAACTTTGTTCGTAACCCGAAGAATATCGGCGATGTTTACAAGAATGTGCAGCAGGGAGCCGCAACTTCGGTCTGGTGCGCAGTAAGCAGCGACTTGAACGGCAAAGGCGGCGTATATTGTGAAGACAGCAATATTGCAGCTGTTGTTCCCAACGGCAGCATGGCTCCATTCGGCGTAAGGCAATGGGCTTTGGACATGGATTCGGCAGAACGCCTTTGGAAAATCTGCGAAGAAATGACCGGAATAAGGTTTGATATATAAAGCCGCGTACAATCCGAATATACACATAGAAAAACTATTTGGCTTGCAGGTTGTTGGCATTCATGGTGTAAACAAACGCGCCGTTTTTTCGGGCAACCTTACAAGATGTTTTGCAGCAAAGTTGCTGTATTGCCGTTCTTGCGAGGGCTTCCGTTGATTGCAACTACTTTGTTTTTTCTTTTCGCGTATAAATTGCTTGCAAAAAATACATATTTCGATTTGATACAAATAATGCGTAAATAGCTATAAAATGAATCCTGCACGAAAAAGAAAAATTGCGTGCGTAGTATAAGCCGTATTTTCGGAGACATTACAAAGGCACAAAAATCGCAACATGCTCCTAATTAAATTGTTGTAATTGCATTTTTATTTACTGAATCTCCGCTTTACGCCGTGCTTATTTTATAGAGGCTCGTGAGCTTGCTTTGCTCGGTTCAAAATTCAAAATTTCCAGCGATGCCCGTATTTGTTCTCGCTCCTTTTCGTAAAAATGCTCAAAGGGGCTTGCCAGCACGTCGCTGCAAATACCCTTTACGGAGAGGGCGCTTTTTACCCCCTTGAGGTAGCTGGATCCGTAGCGCCCAACGTTGTATAGCAGCTTGCTCACCTGCATTACCTTTTGCTGTAGCGGCAGTATGCGGACAAAATCTTTGGCCATCGCCGCGCTGTACAGCTCGACGTACAGGGCAGGAAAGATGTTTGCCCCGCCTGTTACGCCGCCGTGCCCGCCAAGCAGCACGGTTTCGGCCAGCATCTCTTCGGGGCCAACGAGCAGCGAAAAGCCTTCCACGTCGCGCAGCGCGTAGCACACCTGCTGAAAGTACACTCCGTTGGCCGAGCTGTCCTTTATGCCGATGATGTTCTTGTTGTCCGACAGCCAGCGCACCGTTGCGGGAGCAAACGAGACTTTTGTATGCGACGGCATGTTGTACAAAAAGAGGGGCAGCGGCAGCGTTTGGGCAAGGTGGGTGTAGAAGTGCATCAGCTCCGGTTGCGCCGGAGCGTAGTAGAACGGCGGCGCCGATACCACCGCGCCGGCGCCGCAGTCGGCAGCCTTGCACGCCAGCGCCTTGCTCTCCGCCAGCGACGTATCGCTCACGCCAACAAGCACAGGTAGCCGCCCGCGCAGCTGCCGGCACGTGCGCTCTATCAGCTCGGCGCGTAGCCGGTAGCTCAGGCTTTGCGCCTCGCCGGTGGTGCCTAAGATAAATAGCCCGTGAACGCCTCCGGCTATCACGTGCTCTATCAGCCTCTCCAAGCCGTCAACGTCAAGCGTATCGCTGTCCAGCAGCGGCGTTACAAGAGGCGGAATGATGCCTTTTAAGGGGCGATTTTTCATACGTAAAATTATGGGGGTTTTAGCGTTATAAACGATTGTTTTTCATATTGTAATAAAACCATCTGCAAATATAGCCGGAAGAACCATTTACCAAGCTATTTTTGGGGAGACAAAAATTTCTCCGCTTTTTATCTTGCAAATCTGAAGGTTTTCTGTAAGTTTGCTCAAAAAAACAGACATGGAACTTTCACTTGATATTAACAAGCGCTACAGCTACGCCGACTACTATACGTGGTGGGACGACAAGCGGCGTGAATTAGTGAACGGATTCATCAAAATGATGTCACCCGCCGCCGTGCCGCAGCATCAGGAGGTGAGCGGAAATCTAAAAGTCCCTGTGCACATTTTCAGCGGCATGAAAATCAACTTGGCGGATGTATTTAATTCAACTTTCGGGAGTTATATAAAGTGTTAAATATCAATAAAAAACAGCATAAGAAAAAGCCATGACAACGCTTTTTACAGCGCTCCGCTCTTTGAAATTACCGAACAAGTGCTTCGCGTCAATCGACAAAGTAAATACGCAGTACAGCTGTAAGCAAATATTTATGATATTGCTGCTGCTGCCGCTTTTCGCGGTGCAAGACGTTTCGCACATTACCGGTTCGCCCCTTGGGACGCTCTGTCAATGCCGCAGCAAAAAGTTGAGCTGCAAGCACTACGAAGCCGAAGCGGAGATCAAAGGCATCGAAGTCAAGCTGTTCTTTTGCAAAATGCCAAAGAATAGCAAGTGGCACAGCCTGCTGACCACCAACCGCGCGTTGGCTTTTGAGGATGCGTTTGACATTTACGCGACGCGCTGGACAATTGAGGTCTTTTTCAAGGAGTGCAAGCAGCTTTTGCGGCTGGGCAAGTGCGAAGCCCGCAGCTTTGAAGCGCAAATCGCCGCCACAACGCTCTGCATGCTGCAGCACAACATGCTATCGATGGTCAAACGCTTTGATGGCTACGAATCGCTCGGTGCGCTGTTTCGAGCATCGAAAGCAGAAGCGCTTGAATTAACGGTCAAAGAACGTATTTGCAAAGTAATCAAAGAAATACTAGCGCATATAGCCATAAAAATGAACCTTGAACTTGATTTTTTGGTAGAATACATGTGCTCTGAAAATGAGCAACTTAAAAATATACTAAATA
>JAISGH010000230.1 GCA_031263185.1 Prevotellaceae bacterium
TGTGTGTGTGTGTGTGTGTGTGTGTGTGTGTGTGTGTGTGTGTGTGTGTGTGTGTGTGTGTGTGTGTGTGTGTGTGTGTGTGTGTGTGTGTGTGAAAATAATTTGAAACGGCCAAATCATTTTGTACACGATAAGAAAAATTATATTGACTTGTCATCCGGCGCATATTACAATGTGTTGATTATGTTTGGTTAATTTAGGGGGACAAAGGTAAGCAAAATTTTTCAAATTTCAACCTTCGGCGCCTAATATTATTTTTAGCGCAAGCCGCTTTCCGTGTTCACCTCCGGCTCAAGGAGGGTTTGTACGGGAATTTTTGTGCAGCTCCGGCAGATTGCTCCGGCAGATTGCTCCTCCTGCGGCGTGGCGCGATGCGACAATTTGGAATGTACCCTTTTCGCGTAGCGCTTGCAAAATATAAAACATTGTTGTACCTTTGTCCCCGCAATTTTATTTTGCTGTATTGACCTATGGTGTAATGGTAGCACAACAGATTTTGGTTCTGTTTGTACAGGTTCGAATCCTGTTAGGTCAACCATGCAAGTACAACATTTACAGCAAGTTGCTATAAATGTTACGCTTGTGAGCATCGTAAAGCAAAGGAATACCCCCCCCTTTTTTTAGCGTTTTTAGTTGAAAAAAAACACATAAAAAACACATGTGATTTGGCTAAAAACGATGAAAGCAATATCTTACAAATTCGCTCTCCGCACTGATTTTACCTCGGTTGGCGAGGCCTATCCGGTGTACCTGCGAGTGCACCATATATAGAGTGCAGCATTAATAATTACAAATTAGATATTTCAAAAGCGCGTTTACCGTCCCGTTTTGGTACGCAACCAACCTTTTTAGGTTGTTTCTTAAATCGGTATAATTCGCAGCTCTCATATCTTTATTGAATTTATACCGCAAAAATACGTAGCTATTTCTGTACATGCAAAATTTTCAGCTATATTTGTGCATTGTCAAATTTTAATTTCTAAACAATTATGAAAAAAATACGAATTCAGAAGCTGCAACGTGCAGCTGTTCTTGCTTTGCCATTCCTGCTTTGCAGCGCATGCCAGACAAGGGTGTATGACTTTAGCAAGCTTGCCGGCGAAATCGTTCCCGACAAACAAATTCCCGTCGTATCGGGTAAGGCCTCGAGCATGCAAAGGAATGAAGGTATAGAATTGTCATTCGACGGCAATCCGGCAACGCACTACCACTCTTTGTGGCGCAACCTTGGAGCAGGCTATTTCCCGATTACGCTCGACTACTTTTTTGAGGGGGCCGACACGCTGGACTATATGCTGTATAGTCCTCGCACGGACGGTAATGCGAATGGTAATTTCCGCGAAGTGGAGGTATGGATACTGCCCGATAGCGGGCAGCTGTACAAATACGGCGATTTTGACTTTGGCGGAAGACCTGCGCCGAGCAGGGTTGACTTTACTCCTGCGCTTGCCGGTGCAAAGGGTATTCGGATTGCTGTGAAATCGGGAGCCGGCGACGGGCAAGGTTTTGCTTCGTGCGCTGAGATGGAGTTTTTTAAGAAAAATTCGCAAACATGCAACCTGAAAGAAGTTTTTACCGACGAATCCTGCTCGGAGCTTCGAAAAGGCGTTTCCCGAAATTCTATTGACAAGATAGACAATCTTTTCTTTCGCGAGCTGGCGAGCTACGTTGCCGACGGAAAAGCCAACGATGAGTTCCGCGTGCAGGAGTACACCGCGTACATTTCTCCCGCAGTAACGGCGCAAAAAAATAAAATTTCTACGTATGGTTTATGGGATAACCCGACCGGCATTTTTGCGCGTAAGGGAGAGGATATAGTTATATGCGCAGGCGAAATGGAAAAGGAAAGACCTGCGCTGCTCATTCAGCCGCCGGAATTTGGCTTCGCTATACCCGTAAAAACGGAGTACCATGAGCTGCATAGCGGCGTCAACAAGATTAAGGCAAAAAGCGAAGGCTTGATGTACATTGCCTACTACACGTCTTCGGGCGCGGAAAAACCTGTGAAAATTCAAATTTTGACAGGTCAAGTGTCGGGATATTTTGATATGGAAAAGCATCCGGCAGACCAATGGGAGCAACGCTTGGCTAAGGCAACCTACCCATACTTCGATGTAAAGGGAAAATATTCTACGCTGAACTTTGAAACGGAAGCCTTTCGCGCTTACGTGAGAGACCCGCGTACTTTGAATCGGAAATTTGACGATGTAGTACACCGGGAGCAAGTATTTATGGGGTTAGCGAAGTATGGCAGGCAACCCAAAACGCGCCTGCATTTTCAGGTAGCCAAGCTGTTTCCGAGCTGGGTGGGCGCTTACGCCGCAAGCAATTATATGGGATTTAGAGCTGGAGATCAGAAAAAAATTTTAAGCCCGGAAGTTAGCAACTACGAGGCAATGATTGGGCATTTGTGGGGTATTGCGCACGAGGCAGGCCACGTGCACCAAACGCGCCCCGGGTTGCGTTGGTTTGGTACGGTGGAGGTTACCAACAATATTTTTTCGATGGACGTTACGACAAGCTTGGGTTTTCCCTCAAGGCTTTTCGCCGAGCTTTTGCCTGCCGAAAAATCAACAGCTGACTACGTTCGTAAAAACAATCGCTACCAAAAGGCGCTCTACGATATTGTAGAATCCAAAATTGCTCACGCCGTTTGCGAAGATGTATTTTGCAAGTTAGTGCCTTTTTGGCAGCTCAAGCTGTACATGCACGATGTTCGGGGCAAGGACGATTTTTATGCGGATGTGCACGAGGCTGTACGGATTAACCCTGACCCGACAGGACGCTTAGGCTCCAACAACAACGGGCAATGCCAGCTCGAATTTGTACGCATTGCCTGCGACGTTGCTCAAGTGGACTTTACCGATTTTTTTGCCAAGTGGGGATTCCTTACGCCGGTAAATCTTGGGCATAATAGCATTGTCATTACCCAAAGCGCTATTGACGAGGTGAAGAAGTACATTCGGGATAAAAAATACCCTCCAGCTCCCGATAATTTGTATCTGATTGATGATGAAAATTATAAAACAATGTTTTAAGTACATGGCAAAAAATGCGAATCAGGGTTTGGCGTTCGCCACGGACATTCACGCCGTAAGGGGCAACGCCCTGCGCTTAATATCCAAATATTTGAGAATTGATAAAAAATGGTTACTTTTGCACTCCGATTGATTTTTAGGAAGAAAAGCGCGCTGAAATAATCGGGGGAAGTAAAAGCCTGCGCAAGGTTTAAAGCAGCTTCACAGCGCAGCAGCTGCCAACCGCTAAGTTTAGCCTTGGAGCCTCAGCGCAGCCTGAGCTGTACATGGTAAATATACCGAAGTAAATTCTGCCGCATATTTTGTATTTCATATATTTGGATAATCTCAATTTTTACACCTTAAAAACTACACTAAAAAAAAATGGCGCAAGAAAAAAAGTTCGTTACCTGCGACGGTAACTACGCCGCAGCGCATGTGGCCTACATGTTCAGCGAGGTGGCAGCAATCTACCCTATCACCCCGTCGTCGACCATGGCGGAGTACGTAGATGAGTGGGCTGCCTTCGGCAAGCAAAACCTCTTTGGCGAAACCGTCAAGGTAACCGAAATGCAGAGCGAAGCCGGCGCTGCCGGCGCCGTTCACGGCTCGCTGCAAGCCGGAGCGCTCACCACTACCTTCACCGCCTCGCAGGGGTTGCTCCTCATGATTCCCAACATGTACAAGATTGCCGGAGAGCTGCTGCCGTGCGTATTCCACGTATCGGCGCGGTCGCTCGCCATGAACGCCCTCTCCATCTTTGGCGACCACAGCGACGTGATGGCAACCCGGCAAACGGGCTTCGCCATGCTCGCCTCGGGCAGCGTGCAGGAGGTAATGGACCTCGCCGCCGTAGCGCACCTCACGGCTATCAAGGGGCGCGTACCCTTTGTGAGCTTCTTCGACGGCTTCCGCACGTCGCACGAAATCCAAAAAATTGAGGCCATAGACGGCGAAGACCTCCGCCGCTTGGTTGACCAAAACGCGCTGGCAGAATTTCGTCGGCGCGCGCTTAACCCCAACGCCCCCGTAACGCGCGGCACGGCGCAAAACGGCGACGTTTACTTCCAAGCCCGCGAGTCGAGCAACCGCTACTACGACGCTGTGCCCGACATGGTGGCCGGCTACATGGCAGAAATCAGCAAAATTACAGGGCGCGAATACAAGCCTTTCAACTACTACGGCGCCGCCGACGCAGAGCACGTTGTCGTTGCTATGGGGTCGGTTTGCGATACCATCAAGGAAACCATTGACTACCTCAACGCTAAGGGCAAAAAGTACGGCGCTATCTTTGTGCACCTGTACCGCCCGTTCTCGGCAAAGCACTTTTTGGAGGCGCTGCCCAAGAGCGTCCGGCGTATAGCCGTGCTCGACCGCACCAAGGAGCCGGGCGCCGGCGGAGAGCCGCTCTACCTCGACGTAAAGGACACGCTCTACGGCCGTCCCAACACGCCATTAGTGGTAGGTGGACGCTACGGGCTTTCGTCGAAGGATACCACCCCCGCCATGATTATATCGGTGTACGAAAACTTGGCGCAGAACGAACCGAAAAATCGCTTCACCATTGGCATTGTGGACGACGTAACGTTCCTCTCGCTTCCGCAAAAGGAGGAGATAAGCCTCGGCAAGGCCGGCACGTTTGAGGCCAAGTTCTACGGGCTTGGCTCGGACGGCACGGTGGGCGCCAACAAAAATACCATAAAAATTATCGGCGAAACAACGCCCAAGTACTGTCAGGCATACTTTGCCTACGACTCCAAAAAATCCGGCGGCTTCACCTGCTCGCACCTGCGCTTTGGCGACAGCCCCATCAACTCGCCCTACTTAGTGAACACGCCCGACTTTGTGGCCTGCCACGTGCCCTCGTACCTCACCAAGTACGACATCCTGCGCGGCATAAAGCAGGGCGGAACGCTCCTGCTCAACAGCCTGTGGAACGCCGAAGAAACCAAAAAGCGCCTGCCCGATTTTATCAAGAAAACGCTGGCGGAGAAAAATGTTACCTTCTACATTATGAACGCAACAAAAATTGCAGAGGAAATTGGCCTGGGCAACCGCACCAACACCATCCTGCAATCGGCGTTCTTCAAAATCGCCAACGTTATTCCCTACGAAAAGGCGGTGGGCGAAATGAAAAAGGCTATCGTGAAAAGCTACGGCAAAAAAGGCGAGGACGTGGTGAACAAAAACTACGCTGCCGTTGACCGCGGCGGCGAGGTTACCAAGGTTGATGTGCCCGCCGAGTGGGCGGCGCTGGGCGGCAAGTTTGAGCCTGATACGGCCAAGCGCCCTGCGCCCGATTTTGTAAAGAAAATTGCCGACGCGGTGAACGCCCAAATCGGCGACGATTTGCCGGTGAGCGCCTTCGCCGGGCAGGAGGACGGTACCATTCCCTGCGGCACCGCAGCCTACGAAAAGCGCGGCATTGCGGTGCACGTGCCGGAGTGGGTAACCGAAAACTGTATCCAGTGCAACCAGTGCGTTTACGTTTGTCCACATGCCGCCATACGCCCCTTCCTGCTCACCGACGCAGAGCTGGCCGCCGCGCCCGAGGGAGTGAAAGCTGTCAAGGGAAACGGCGTTTTCAAGGAGCACCACTACAACATTCAAGTCTCGCCGCTCGACTGCACAGGCTGCTCCAACTGCACCGAGGTATGCCCCGGACTCAAGGGCAACAAGGCGCTGGTGATGAAATCGCTCGAAAGCCAGCTGCCGGAGCAGGAGCGCTACGAGTACCTGCACACCAAGGTGGGCTACAAGGACACGGTGGGCAACAAGTTCCAGAACATGAAAAACAGCCAGTTCTCGCAGCCGCTGTTTGAATTTTCCGGCGCCTGCATGGGCTGCGGCGAAACGCCCTACATAAAGGCCATCACGCACCTCTTTGGCGAGCGCATGATGGTGGCCAACGCCACCGGCTGCTCTTCCATCTACGGCGGGTCGTACCCGGCGTCGCCCTACACCGCCAACCGGAACGGCTGCGGCCCGGCCTGGGCAAACTCCCTGTTTGAAGATAACGCCGAATTTGGGCTGGGCATGGTGATGGGCGTGGAGAAGCTGCGCGACCGCATCGAATACATCATGAAAAAAACAATTGCCGACACCGACGCCAACGCCGGCGACAAGGCAGGAAATTTGCCCGATACGGTCAAAACCCTCTTTGAAGCATGGATTGCCAACCGCAACGATGCCGCAAAAACAAAAGAAATTGCCGACCAGCTTGTGCCGATGCTCGCGGAATATGCCGCCAACGTGCCGCAGTGCAAGGCTGGGCAAGACCTGTTCCTGCTCAAGGACTACCTTGTGAAGCGCTCGCAGTGGATTATCGGCGGCGACGGCTGGGCGTACGACATTGGCTACGGCGGGCTTGACCACGTGCTGGCCAGCGGAGAGAACGTCAACGTGCTGGTGCTCGACACCGAAGTTTACTCCAACACCGGCGGACAGTCCTCCAAGTCAACGCCCGCCGGAGCGGTAGCAAAATTTGCCACCTCCGGCAAGCGTGTCCGCAAAAAAGACCTCGGCATGATGGCCATAAGCTACGGCTACGTTTACGTGGCTCAGGTTGCCATGGGCGCCAGCAACAATCAATACTTCAACGTGCTGAAGGAGGCAGAGGCGCACAGCGGGCCTTCGCTCATCATTGCCTACGCACCGTGCATCAGCCACGGGCTGAAAGGCGGTATGCTGAGCACCCAGCGCGAAGAGAAGCTGGCCGTGGAGTGCGGCTACTGGCACAACTACCGCTACAACCCCGCGCTGGAGGCCGAAGGCAAAAATCCCTTCTCGCTGGACAGCAAGGAGCCTGACTGGTCAAAATTTCAGGATTTCCTGAAAAGCGAGGTGCGCTACTCGTCGCTCACAAAATCTTTCCCCACCGAGGCCGCCGAGCTCTTTAAGGCAACGGAAGAAAACGCCCGGTGGAGGTACAACCAGTACAAAAGGCTGGCAGGGGTGCAGTAAAGCGCGCTCCCGCCGGTAACGGCAGCAAGAAAAAACGGCTACCCGCGAGAGTTTGCGGGTAGCCGTTTTTCTTTAATTGCTGTCGGCATACTCCAGCTCAGCTACCTTATCGGCCAACATGCGCAGCGAGCAAGTTGGCACGGCGCTAACTTTCGGAGGTAACTACGCCGTGCATGATGGCATACGTGGTGAGCGCCGGTACCGATTTTACTCCAAGCTTGGCGGTAATATTTTTGCGGTGCGCCTGCACCGTGTGCACACTAATGCCAAGTCGCTTTGCAATTACGTTGCTGCTCAAGCCTTGCGCAACTGACCTCAGCACCTCGCGCTCGCGCTCCGAGAGCTCTTTGCCGTCGGCAAGGTCTATGGTTTGGCTGTTGTAGCGGAACACGTCTTCGAGCCTTTTGTTGGTGAGCGTACAGCGCAGCTGTATCATGGCGGGCAGGAGCAGCAGCTCTTGCAGCCTGAGGCAGCAGCGCAGGTCGGCCTCCATGTCCGAAATTTGGTAGATGACGGCGTTGCGCAGCGCACGGTCAAAATCGCCTGTCAGGTACTTGATGAGGAGGTTGTTTACGTCGTGCAGCTTGGCGCATACCAGCCGGTAGCGCTGCTGCAAGGCCGGAAAGTTGACCGGCGTTGCAGGCTCGTCGGGCGATGCCTGCCCCGAAGCTTGCAGCACGCAGCTCGCATACAGGCGCTGCACGCGGGCAAAAAGCATTTCATCCACGTCCGAGAAGTAGCGCAGCAGCTCGCGGGAGGCCTCGCCAAAGGTTTGCTCTACCAGCTGCAAGCGCTTGCCGGCAGCGCCCGACGCCGCAAGCCGCTCAACCTGCCCCTGAATGACGCCCAGCTGCACGCTGCGGTAGCGCCTGTGCACGCTGCGCAGGTAGGCTACGAGCTGCAGCGCGCTCAGCGCCTGCAACGGCTGAGCAGGATAGTAGCGCTCCGTGCTCACAACGTTGAGCAGGGCAATGAAGAAATCTACATCAACTTTGCGCTCGGCGCAGACTTCGCGCACACTTTTGTCCCCAAAGCCCAGCTCTACGCCCAAGCTTTCGGCAACGGCAATGAGCCTGCTGTCGCGCTGCAGCACATCGGCCAGCTTATCTTCATGGGTAATAACGAGGTACATTGTAAAAAAATAATTGTATGGATGCTGCTGTAAAGGTAAGAGCTATTTTCGGTAAAGGCAAAAAAAGTTCGGCTTTTCCCGCCACTCTGCCGCTCTGCCACTCTCCCCTTTTGCGCCGTCATTCCCGCGAAAGCGGGAATCTCCTCTTCACAACCACCGCACTTGGGTAGCCGCATAGGGGGGAGGTTCCCGCTTTCGCGGGAATGACGGCGTGGCGCTGGTTGCGGTGCTGGTTGCAGTAGAGACGGGGCGCGCCCCGTCTCTACATGCCGGCCTGCCCTGCGCACATCAGCAGCATCAATACGCATTTATTTAACACGTTTATATATCAATAGCATATAGACACGCTACTTATCATTTTTTTTTTTTTTTTTTTTGTAATTTAACCTTTTTTTAGCTTGTGTGGTAAGAGATATTGCATACCTTTACCTCCACGTTTAGCCCGATGAAAGCTAAAAATCTTATCGGACAAACGTGTGGTTTCCAAGTCTTTAAATTATTTAATTCTAAGAAAAATGAAAGCAACAAAAAAAAGAATGTTGTGGGCAGCTTTCGCTTTAGGCGTATCTACCACGGGCGCTTTTGCGCAGCAGCAAAACAGGGATGAAGTTCCCAAGGGTCAATTCTTAAACGTTCAAACGAGGGCGCGCTCCTACGTAAAAGTAAGCGATGTGTACTCGGCAGACGCGCTGAAGCTGTCAACAGAATGGACAAGCAACGGCTTTTCCTTGCAAACGGCGGACGGCAGCGCGGTGTTCACCACCGGGCAGTACGCCCCAAACGCGCAGCTTAGCGCAGTGAGCGCTGCCATACAGCTGCCCGAGGTTGCCGCCGCAGGAAAAGGAAGGCTGGTGCTGCAGGTAGACGAAATTTTCAAAACGGAAACCAAGTACGACAGGATGTACGTAAAGGTTAGCGCCGATGGCGGGCAATCGTGGCAGCTGGTATCGAAGGCAAGCGGTAGCAGCGGGTGGAGAAGCCACAGCATCAACATTACGTCGTTTGCCGGCAAAAGCGTTATCATTTCCTTATCCCTCTCCGCCGACGGCAGCATTGAGAGCGACGGCTGGAGCATAGCGGGCGTGAGCATTTACACGGCCAACTTAGCCAAGCCGCAGGCGCAAGGATCAAGAATGATGCGCAGCCTTAACACAAACCAAATTGCATCGTTAGAAATCATTAACGTGCATACGGAAGATTACCCCGAGGCTGTATTTGTTGATTTTCTGGCAAAAGATAACAACGGCAATGTGGTGCCCGACTTGGACAGAAACGATTTCAAAATAGTTAACGACAACGTAGAAGACGGTACTTCCTGCAAGGAGCTCTACCACGCAAACCATGCGCTGCGCCCTGCCGTGGACATTGTATTTATAATGGACAACAGCGGAAGTATGAGTGACGATCAGCAAAATGTTGCCGATAACCTCGAATTAATGATTGACAACCTGTACCTCTCGGGCTACGATACGCGGTTGGGTTTGGTGCGCTTTGGACAGGGCGCCAACGGAGATGCGCCCGGCGCAACTTCCGGATCGCCTATTGTAGAGCCTAACCCAAGCCTTACAACCTCTGCATTTTTTTACGATGCGAATGATTTTATAAACTTTTGGTATGCAAAGAATGTAGATGATGGCGGGTATGAGCCCGGGTATTGGGCAATGGCTGCTGCCGCAAATTCCCCGCTAATACAGTTCAGGGATTATGCGGAGAAAATATTTTTGATTATAACCGACGAAGATATCAGTAGCTGGGGTGGCGAGAATGTAAGCCAGTATAGCATGAGTGACGCCATCAGCGCCTTAAATGCAAAGGGAATACGCCTGTTTGCTATTACGGAAAATACCTCGGCGTTTAGAGCGGATTATAAGCCTGTTTGTGATTCTACAAAAGGGGATTTTTACCCGAATATTAAAAGCAGCTTCAGCGGTATTTTCGCTGATTTGGCAGGATCCATTTCGAGCAAGTACACGCTGCGCTTTTGTCCTCCTCCCGGAACGGTGCAAGATACTATAGACCCTAACTACTGTATCCCGCTAACCTTGGAAACAACAGAAACTCCGGCTATATCCGTCTCAACCTGCTATACCCCCAAACCTTTGCCCCGCATAGTACGGGATGTGCGAACCCAAGCTTTGGACGGTGTAACACAAAGTGAAGATCAATTTATTTTTTTTGCAGTGGAGGTGCTGGATGCTGACCCCGATTCCATTCAAGGTGTAAGAGTATATTGGCGGGTGATAAACGATACAAGCGATTTAAAATCAGTTTCCTTTGCTCCTTATTCTATGCTAAGAAGTGGCCCAACAACTTTCTACTATAACATTCCTGCTAATAAGGTAAAGCGTTACTCTATAGAATACTATTTTGTAGCCCAATTTACAAATAAAACAGAAGTTAACTCACCGACCGAGACGCAAGAATACTTTGCCTGGACTATTCCTATTGCCCCCAACTACGCTCCCGACATCAGCAATCTAAATCCCCCCACGCAAAGCTATCCGTGCCAGGACATTACAATAAAAGCCGGCATTACCGATGATACAGACACTTTAAAGAAAGTATTGCTGTTCTATAAAACAAATCAGGCGCCAAGTATATGGGTACAGGTACCAATGATAGCGCCAGACACAGCAAATCCTAATGTGTTTGCAGCAACCATACCGGCTGCCGCAATGCAAACAACAGGCGTGTCTTACTACCTTTACGCCGAAGATAATTTCGGCGCGCAAGGTTGGGATGGTACGCCGGAGGAGCCTCATGTTATTGCGCCGAGGCAAGATCCAATGCCAAGCCAGGGAGAAAAAATGACGATAACGGCGCGTAATACAAACAACATTCAAACAGCGTGCAGCCCCTTGGGCGGAAGCGATGAGCTAAAAGCATACTTTACCAACAGCTGCGGCCAGCTGCAGGTGGGCGGCGCGGCAACAATCACTCCGGGAACAAACAGGGCAACGATTGTAGTTTCTGCCAATACAGGGCAAGGCTATAAAAACGGCTTCGACCTGGGCGAAGAGATCTATTTCCGCTTGGTACGCGATGGGTTGGAGTATGACTTGGCGTTAGCTGCTCCCGTTTATTTTGCCTATGGAATCATAAGCTTGCCGGCGGCCGCCGGAATAGGGAACCCTCAAATAGAAGTAAGGGGAGGAGGCTTGGAGATTGCTCCGAATGATATGACACCTGACGTTAGCGACAATACAGATTTTGGGGAGCAAATAAGCGGTACAAGTACACCTCACGCTTTCACCATCAGCAATACAGGATGCGCCGATTTGGTGGTATCGTCTATAGCGGTAAATGACACGACCAACTTTTTGGCGCCTAACTTACAGCAACCTGCCTATATTTATCCGGGTGACTCTTATAGTTTTTCGGTTGCCTATAGGGCAAAGGCTACGGCCACGGCTATTTTGTCTATTATCAACAACAGCCTAAATCCTTTCAGCTTTGCAGTAAAAGGCGCTAAATCAGCCGTGAGCAACAACGATTGCGGCATCTCCGTATATCCAAACCCTATGACTTCTTCTGACTATGGAGGGTTTGTGGCATTTGATGTTCTAGTAACCTCCGAGGTTGTGGTTTATGTGGTCGATATGGGAACCGGGGTGCTTAAGCAGCTTGTACTTGACCTGACAACGTTGCCTGCCGGTCGCTATACTCACTATATAAGTAAGCCTCTTTTAGGAGGTGCAGGCACGTATTTGGTGGTTGTAAGTATCAACGGTAGCCCTTGCACCGGTACTCTCGCAGTGCAATAATTTCTTTTCTTAATCCCAATCCTGTTCAAAAAGAATCAGGGTTGGGATTTTTTTGTCTTTACTTAGTAATGACGAATTAAATAAGATATAACAGCTAAAAATGTCATCCCGTAGAGACCTCACCCCCGGCCCCTCTCCTTTGGAGAGGGGAAGCTGACGCCGAATATCGTGTCCCTTTCCCCTCTCCTTTGGAGAGGGGAAGCTGAGGCCGAATATCGTGTCCCTCTCCCCTCTCCTTTGGAGAGGGGTCGGGGGTGAGGTCTCTACCAAAAAAACATAAAAAAAATGAAAGCGATAAAATATATTTTCACAACAGTAATTCTCTGTTTATCATGTAGTTATATTCATGCAGAGGTCATTCCATCGATAGAATTTGACGCGCTAAGAACTCTTTACAGCAGCTTTACCAACCCGGATAAGGCGACGTTGCTTACCGGATGGGACGTAAACAGAATCGACAGCAACGTAACCAGCTGGAGAGGCATTACCGTAGAAAACGGGCATATAGCGGCGATAGACCTGTCCAATATCGGCCTGGAGGGCAACCTTTCCACTTTAAGTTTTGTGTATCTTCAAAAGCTCAAACGGCTAAATTTATCAAATAATAAATTCCAAGGAAACTTCCCTGCATTTACAGTAGGTAAGGCCTATCCTCCATCCAGCATGTTCGATTTGGAGGAATTAATTATTGACAATAATGAATTTTTACAGTCTGCACTTGATATTCCTGAGCAATGTGCTAAGCTAAAAATAGTAAGCGCAGAAAACAACAGGTTGCAAGGTTTTTATATTGACAACAACGATTTTATAAAAGAAATAAATCTAAAAAACAATAATCTTTACCATCAACATTTTAGACCTGTGCACTACTATAAATCAGACAATGTTGATATTCAGGTAGAAAAAATAGATGTGAGAGATAACCGTCTCAATTTTGGCAGCTTATGGAAGTTCGCCAATCCTCAGCAAGTATTTGATTTTGTAGATGTACAAGATCCGATAACGCACTACTGGCATATTGACACGCTTTGGAATTGTGATGAAGATATTTATCGCAACCCTCAGGTAGACATCCTTTTATCGCCGCAAGCGACTATTTTTATGGGAAATACGGTTTCTCACGGTAAAGTCCGCTCCCGTCCGGGGCGCTCTGTTTTTGTGCAGCTCCCCGATGTAGGGCATCGCAATGACGGCCTTTGGTCTGACTATCCTGAAATTAGAGACAGCCTCTCTTTTCAGTGGTACAGAAATGGGGTAGCCCTCGCGAAAGATACGTTTCCGGACTTCACAAGAGCAAGCGTTACCGACGAAGATTTTGGCAAGTACCATTGCGAAGTAACAGGTAAGACGGTGCTAAAGGAGCTCACCATGCAGACCCAAACCTTCGAAATAGCCGATGAAGAAAACATGCCCCCCGTGCTGGCAGTACCCAATGGTATTGAACAGCCGCAACGGATAAAAAAAGGGCAAACACCGAAAGATTTTATGTTAAAAATAACAGATGACTGGCTGGCACCACCGAGCGCTAGTGTTCCCCCTGTTATTTCTCACCCCCTTAGCCATTTGGAATTTGTAGGTGATCTTCGCTACAGCTACATTCAGGTTAGGGATACCTCCGCCGCCTGGTTGGGCAAAGATTCTATGCAAATAACGTACTGCGATTATGAAGGCGCTTGCGGCTCTGTTTGGCTGTACTTTGTTGTTTATGAGGACCTGTTACCTCCGCCCATTGCTACCGTACAGGCCACAGCCGACCAAAAGATAGCTTTGGAGCTGGACTTGGGGTTCTACGATACGCAAAGTGAGAAACCGGATAGCTTTCATGCTTTCTTAGAAGTAATGCCGGGTGTGTATAGTGGTATAGGTAATTATATTCAAGTAGCTTCCGTTACTATCCCAAGTTCGGAGAACAGGATAGTAATGAATATTCCTGAAAACACGCAGGAATATACCTTCCAGCTAAAAATACGTGCCCAAAACAGCAGTGGGCTATCACTCCTTTCGTATTTCGCGGCTATTATGCCCGTGAAAGCAGATGAGGATTTGACCGCTTCGGGAGACGCCACGGGGGTTACCTTGACTTGGACTTTAACAAGTTCGGCAATTGCAGATAATTGGACTGATGATAATGCTATTTACCGCAGCGTTGACGGTGGTGATTTTACGCTGATAGGCTGGACTGACGATTACCAAGTTTCTTATGTTGATAATGATGTGGAAGCGGAGCATATATACCGCTATAAGCTGATAAAAAGCCCCACCGCCTACATATCAGGTAAGGAGACACAAATTGAATTACCTAGCTTTGCAAGCAACATCGCCAAAATATCCACCAAATCGGGAGGCGGCGAACCGGAAGAGGAAGACTTGCTCCCGCCGCCTGTTGCTACCGTAGCGGCCGGAGCCAACGCCACGGTGGCGCTGGGGTTTGATGTAGGGTTTTATGGGCAGCAAGCTGCCAAGCCGGATGCTCTTTATGCTATAGTAAGCACAAGCCCGGATGTATTTGCTACCCCTGCTCGGGTAGATTCCGTTGCAGCTGCCGGCTTGGAGAGCTTGGTAGTAAGTATTCCCAAAAAGCCGCAGGAGTACCTGCTGCAGCTGGACGTATTTGCCCAAAACAGCCATCAGCGCTCAGTAGACTTTACGCGCACCACCATTCCTGTGTCGGTGCAGGCAGATGAAAATTTGACCGCCTCGGGCGATTCTACGGGCGTGAGCCTGTCCTGGACTTTAGCAAGCGCAGCAAGCTTAGGCGATTATACCTACAATGCCGTTTACCGTAGCGTTGACAGCGGAAATTACAGCCGGATAGTAGAGTTCACGGACAAAAACCAAGCTTCTTATGTTGACTATAATGTAGAAGCGAGGCATACTTACCGGTATAAGCTGGTCAAAAAAACCTACGCCTACTCGGGCGGGATAAAAATAGGCTTTGAATTACCATATCTTGAAAGCAATACCGCCGAAATATCAACTACGCCGGAAATCAACGAAGGTGGAGGCGACGAAGATGAAAGCAGCGGCAGCGGCGACGGCGACGAAGGCAGCGGCAACGGCGACGAAGGCAGCGGCAACGGCGACGAAGGCAGCGGCAACGGCGACGAAGGCAGCGGCAACGGCGACGAAGGCAGCGGTAACGGCGACGAAGGCAGCGGCAACGGCGACGAAGGCGAC
>JAISGH010000015.1 GCA_031263185.1 Prevotellaceae bacterium
GCTGATCGCTAACCTTCTGGTAGTGGTTTTTACTCTTTTGTGGATGCTGCTGCTCATTGTGCCGGGTATCATTGCCGCCATATCGTACTCGCAAACATTCTACATCCTTGCAGATGACCCCGGCATGGACGCAATATCCGCTATCGACAAAAGCAAGAAGATGATGCGCGGCTACAAGTGGAAATATTTTTGCCTCGGGCTGCGCTTTATCGGCTGGGCATTGCTTTGCATACTTACGCTGGGTATCGGACTTTTCTGGCTGGATACCTACATGCAAACAAGTTTCGCCAAATTCTACGACGATGTGAAAGCGAACTACAGCGAGTGATTCAAAAATTCTGAATGTTGAACTCAAAATGGCGGTGTTGCAGCAATGAGGAACACTTTCGCCGTCCTAACGGGACGGCAAGTGCATATCCCATTGTGCAGCATGATCATTCAAAATTCAAAATTCAAAATTCAAAATTTATGATTAAGATTTCTTTTCCCGACGGCAGCGTACGAGAGTACGAGAGCGGCGTAACGCCGCTACAGGTTGCCGAAAGCATTAGCCCGCGGCTGGCTGCCGACGTGCTGAGCGCTACCGTGAACGGCGAGCTGCAAGACCTGCGCTTTCCCATTGCGGGCGACGCAGCGCTCAAGCTGCACAAGTTTGACGACGCCGAAGGCAAGCTCGCCTTTTGGCACTCTTCATCACACCTGATGGCCGAAGCGCTGGAGCTGCTTTACCCGGGTATCAAGTTCGGCATTGGTCCGGCCATAGAGAACGGCTTCTACTACGACGTAGAGCCTCCGCAGCCCATAGTGGATGCCGATTTGGAAAAGATTGAAAAGAAAATGCTGGAGCTGGCGCGCGAAAAGCAGGTCTTTGTGCGCCGCAGCGTTTCCAAAGCCGAGGCGCTCAAAACCTTTGGCGACAAGGGCGAAACTTACAAGGTGGAGCTCATAGGCGAGCTGCAGGATGGAACTATCAGCTTCTACACCTGCGGCGCGTTCACCGACCTGTGCCGAGGCCCGCACATTATAGATTCGTCCATCGTGAAGGCGGTAAAGCTCACCGCCATTGCAGGCGCCTACTGGCGCGGCAGCGAAAAGAACAAAATGCTTACCCGCATTTACGGCATCACCTTCCCGAAGCAAAGCCTGCTCGACGACTACCTCAAGCTGCTGGAGGAAGCCAAGCGCCGCGACCACCGCAAGATAGGCCGCGAAATGGAGCTGTTTACCTTTTCCGAAAGAGTAGGGCAAGGGCTGCCGATATGGCTTCCCAAGGGCGCTGCGCTGCGCTTCAGGCTCGAAGATTTTTTGAAAGACATACAGAAAAAGCACGGCTACCTGCAAGTCATCACGCCGCACATCGGGCACAAGCAGCTCTACATCACCTCGGGGCACTACGCCAAGTACGGAGCAGACTCGTTTAAGCCTATCAAAACGCCGGACGAGAACGAGGAGTTCCTGCTCAAGCCAATGAACTGCCCGCACCACTGCGAAATATACCGCAGCAAGCCCCGCTCGTATAAGGATTTGCCCGTTCGCCTCGCGGAGTTCGGCACAGTGTACCGCTACGAGCAAAGCGGCGAGCTGCACGGGCTGACGCGCGTACGCGGATTTACGCAGGACGACGCTCACCTCTTTTGCACCCAAGACCAAATTAAGGATGAGTTCAAAAAGGTGATAGACATTATTCTGTACATCTTTAAGCTGTTCGATTTTCAGGAGTACACAGCGCAGGTATCGCTGCGCGACAAGAGTAACCGCGAGAAGTACATCGGCAGCGACGAAAATTGGGACAAGGCCGAGAGCGCCATCATAGAGGCCGCCGCCGAGAAAGGTCTGAAAACGGTAGTCGTCTACGGCGAAGCCGCCTTCTACGGCCCCAAGCTCGACTTTATGGTGCGCGACGCCATTGGCCGCAAGTGGCAGCTGGGAACCATTCAGGTGGACTACAACATGCCCGACAGGTTTGAACTTGAGTACGTCGGCATGGACGACAAGCGCCACCGCCCGGTGATGATTCACCGCGCACCCTTTGGCTCAATGGAGCGCTTCCTGTCGGTGCTCATTGAGCACACCGCCGGCAAATTCCCGCTCTGGCTCACGCCGGAGCAGGCCGTTGTGCTGTCCATCAGCGAAAAGTACAACGATTACGCCGAGGAGGTGGCAAGGCAGCTCAACGCCGCCGACGTGCGCACCCACGTTGACGGCCGCAACGAAAAGATAGGGAAAAAAATACGCGACAACGAGCTGCAGCACATTCCCTACCTCCTCATAGTGGGCGAAAAGGAAGCTGCCGACAGCGCCGTGGCCGTGCGGCGGCAGGGCGAAGGCGACAAGGGCGTGATGAAAATAGAAGAGTTTGCGCAGCTCGTGAAGAATGAGGTTAAAAAAATGCTGGACGTTTAGCGCTTTTTGCGAATACGAAAAACTTGCAATACCTTTGTCCTATGCGTGAAGCATATTAAAAATAACTATGAATACAATACAATTTGACACCCGAAAAGCAAATATTGCCCATACGATACTTAACTCAACAGATGATGTATTGGTTGCTCAAGTATGGGATCTTTTAAACAAATCAAAATCGCTACCGCTGCCTGCAACAAACGAAAAGAAGAAACGGGAGCTTGGTTTTTTAAAAGGAAAGGTAAAATTTAGCGTTGTGGGAGATGGTAAAATAACAGAAGAAGAATTTCTTGGGCTCAATTAAAGAACATAATTCAAAATTCATAATTCAAAATTACAGTAAATTTATGGCAAAAATCAACTTTGGCGGCGTTATAGAAGATGTGGTAACGCGCGAGGAATTTCCTATGGAGAAAGCACGCGAGGTGCTTAGGCAAGAAACCATTGCAATTATCGGCTACGGCGTGCAAGGCCCGGGGCAGTCGCTCAACCTGCGCGACAACGGCTTCAACGTAATCGTTGGGCAGCGCAAGGGCGGCAAAAGCTGGGACAAGGCGGTTGCCGACGGATGGGTACCCGACAAAACGCTGTTTGAGATAGAGGAAGCCGCGCAGCGGGCAACCATCATTGAGTATCTGCTCTCCGACGCGGGGCAAATTGAGGCATGGCCCAAGCTGAAGCCACACCTCACTGCCGGCAAAGCCCTGTACTTTTCGCATGGCTTTGGCATAACGTTCAGCGAGCAAACGAGCATCGTTCCGCCTGCCGACGTTGATGTAATTCTGGTTGCCCCCAAGGGGTCGGGAACGTCGCTGCGCCGCCTGTTCATGGCCGGAAAAGGGCTAAACTCCAGCTACGCCGTTTACCAAAACGCCACCGGCCGGGCGCTCGAAAGGTGTCTGGCGCTGGGCATTGGCGTTGGGTCGGGCTACCTGTTTGAAACAGACTTCAAAAAAGAAGTTTACTCCGACCTCACGGGCGAGCGCGGGTCGCTCATGGGCTGCATACAGGGTATTTTTCAGGCGCAGTACGACGTGCTCCGCAAAAACGGGCACTCGCCCAGCGAAGCTTTCAACGAAACGGTAGAGGAACTCACCCAAAGCCTGATGCCGCTGGTGGCCGAAAACGGCATGGACTGGATGTACGCCAACTGCTCCACCACCGCGCAGCGCGGCGCGCTCGACTGGCGGCACAAGTTCTACGCCGCCGCGCTTCCGGTGTTTGAGGAGCTTTACAGGAGCGTAGCCTCCGGCGCCGAGGCCCGGCGCACCATCGAAACGTGCAGCAAGCCCGACTACCGCGAAAACCTCAACGCCGAGCTCGCGCAGCTGCGCGAAAGCGAAATGTGGCAGGCCGGAGCGGCCGTAAGAAACCTGAGGCCGGAAAACACCTAACGCCATGCGGCACTTGACCGAAAGGCAGGCGGCAGCATAACCGAAAAAATGCGCGTAGAAAAGTAGCGGTGGCTACCTTCTACGCGCATTTGCTTTAAAACATATATCACACCTGCCAACGCTATCCGACCGACAAATTTGAGGTTGTTTTTGCTCTGTACAGTGCAAATGCAATTCCTCCCGCAAGCACCAGCAGCAGTACGGCTGATGATGCTCGAGATGCCTTTATGGCGCTATAGTATCTATTGGGATAAAATTTAAATTCTACTTTATGCTCTCCTGCCGGCACTACCATGCCGCGCAGTATCCAGCTGGTGCGGAAGTGGGGTGCCGGCTGCCCGTCTACGTATGCTTCCCACCCGGGCGCATAGTAAACTTCCGAAAATACCGCCAGCCTGTCGGCGTTGGAGCGCGATGTGTAGGTAACAGCGTTGGGTTTGTACTTCGTCATGCTAATGGTTGCGTTTTCGTCCGCCTGCGGATTTTGGTACGCTGCCAAGTGCTGCTCAAACCGCTTATCAACAATGGCTGTTTTGAGCGGGTTGATTTCGCCCAGCATTGCCATCTCGGCGTCTGCATTTTCTACAATCCGAAAATCCTCCACAAACCATGCGTTGCCGTATGCAGCATCGTTTCGTATCGGCTCGGCGTCTTTGCTGTGAATAATGTAGCGCATGTTGAGCATGTTGAGCGTAGTGAGGCTGCTCATGAGCGCCTCCATTTCGGTAGCGCTGCGCGCTCTGCCGGCCTGCGAGGAGAACCGCTGTATTTCGGGAGAGATTCGACGCTCTATCAGCTCCTGATAGCGGCGCAGCTTGGCGCCATGATACCCGCCAATGGACTTATGGTAGTACGAAACAAAGGAGTCGTTGAACGGGTTATTTAGCGATAGCACCCTGTACGATTGGCTTGTATCCTGCAAAATCAGCTCATCCGCCTTGCTCTTGGCAAACGGCTGTTTTTGGGTTTTCGGATAGACAAAGCTACTATCGTTGAGGTAGCGCTTATCCACCTGCCACAAATCTACGAGCACAAGCGCAGCAATGGCCACAGTAGCGTATACGCCGGATTTCAGCGTGCCTTTCATGAAAAAGTAGAGCACTCCTGCCGCCAGCACAATAAATGCCAGCGACCGAACAGCGTCGGAGCGAAGCATGCTTGCCCTGTCGCTAAGCAAAGCCGTGTAGTACCAATCCGGCATGTCGTATGTGGCGTCGTACGACGAGCGAAAATCAAAAAATACTCCCGGCATTACGGCAAAAATCAAGCAAATACCGCCTGCTATGCCCAGCGCATACTTCAACCCTTTTTTTAAATCCGGCAGGGGAATTTTTTTCTCAAACAAATCTTTCAGCGTGAGTAGCGCCAACAGCGGCACCGTGAACTGAGCAATGACCAGCACCATAGACGGGGTACGGAACTTGCTGTAGAATGGTAAATGGTAGAACAGAAAATCGTTGAACCATTCCATATTTTTGCCCCATGATAAAAAAATGGAGAGCACCGTCAGCCCAAGCAGCCACCACTTTACGGGATGCTTCCAGACAAACAGGCCAAATATAAACAAAAAGCACACTACGGCGCCAAGATAAACAGGCCCTGAGGTAAACGGCTGCTCGCCCCAGTAGGTGTACGATTGAATAGATTTCCCCAGCTGAGCGCCTCTTGCCTTGTACGCTTTATATACCTCGGACGAAGCGTCCAGCTCTCCACCCGACGCCCCGCCGTGAATATTTGGGATAAGCAGCGAGAATGTTTCGGCCTTTCCGTAGCTCCACGCAAAAGCGTAATCTTTATCAAGCCCCGAACTTTTTGGCTGCCCTGCATCGCCATCTACCGCCGTAAGCTCCGACGCTCCGCGAATGCTCTCCTTTCCCATTTCGTAGTTGGCATAAATTCCAACCGAATTGACGCTTACCGCAAATACCGCCGCCAGCGCCAAAGCGCATGAGGCAGCAATAAACTGCTTGAGCTGCTTTTGCTTGAGCATATAGAAAAAGTACGACAGCACCAGCCCAAGCACAATAAAAATGAGGTAGTAAGTAATTTGATAGTGGCCGCTACCTATCTGCAAAGATAGCGCCGCAGCCGTAACAGCAGCACCCAGCACAAGCTTGCCTCGGTAAGCCATAAGGATGCCGGCCGCTACTAACGGTATGTAGGCTATAGCGTAGGCTTTCGTAACGTGCCCGGCCTCTATGATAATAAAGCTATACGACGAAAAGGTAAAGGCAATAGCGCCTGCTGCGGCAAGCCAGATATTTGCGCCAAGTGATAGCATTAGCAAGTAAAACGCCACAAGGCTCAGCACCACAATAGACATGGAGCGGGACTCAAATACAGCGAAAGGCTTTGACAAGTAGCTCACGTAATTTGTCGGGCCTATGCCATAGCTTGCAATCTGGTAGGTCGGCATCCCGCTAAACATGGAGCCTGTCCAGCAAGAACTTTCTCCGGTTTCTTCGTAGAATTTTTTCACCTCTTGCGCCATTCCCTCCCACTTGGTTACATCACTTTGGTGAACGATTTTACCTTTGAGTACAGGGCTAAAGTAAGCTGCCGAAATGGCTACAAAGAAAACCACAGGTAGCAGAAAGTGCCACCATTTTTGGGTTGAAGTACCTGAAGCGCTTAGCGTCTTAATTTTTTTCATCGCAAAAGTCGTTAGTTTATAGTCGTTAGTTTATATTTACCATTTTTTTATTTTAATTCAATATTTGCCGTAGCGCAGCTGCTCTACTCGGGTTGCTACAGCTTGCTCAGCAGCGAGCGCAGGCTCACCTTTTCGTCCATAATGCCGCGCAGGGAGCTGATGGCAACGCGCTCCTGCTCCATGCTATCCCGATAGCGAATGGTTACCGTATCGTCTGCCGCCGATTGGTGGTCAACCGTTATGCAAAACGGCGTACCGATGGCATCCTGACGGCGGTAGCGCTTGCCTATGGAATCTTTTTCGTCGTACTGGCTGCTGAAGTCGTACTTTAAGCAGCTCAGTATTTCGCGCGCTTTTTCGGGCAGCCCGTCCTTTTTGACAAGCGGCAGCACTGCCAGCTTCACCGGAGCAATGGGGGCAGGGATACGCAGCACTACCCGCTCGCCGCCTTCCTCGCCGTCTTTTTGCACTTTTTCTTCGCAGTAGGAGTGCGCCAGCACCGACAGCACCAGCCGGTCAACGCCCACCGACGTTTCTACAACGTACGGTACGTAGCTTTCGTTTGCTTCCGGGTCAAAGTATTGCAGCTTGCGGCCGGAAAACTTTTGGTGGTTGCCCAAGTCAAAATCAGTACGCGAGTGAATCCCCTCCAGCTCTTTAAACCCAAAGGGAAAGTTGAACTCAATATCACATGCGGCGTTGGCGTAGTGCGCCAGCTTGTCGTGGTCGTGGAAGCGGTAGCTCTCGTCGCCCATGCCCAAAGCCCGATGCCACTTGATGCGGGCAGCTTTCCAGTGCTCATACCACTTCATCTCCTCGCCCGGGCGAACAAAAAACTGCATTTCCATCTGCTCAAATTCGCGCATACGGAAAATGAACTGACGCGCTACAATCTCATTGCGAAACGCCTTGCCTATCTGCGCAATGCCAAACGGGATTTTCATGCGCCCCGTTTTTTGTACGTTCAGGAAGTTCACAAAAATACCCTGCGCCGTTTCGGGGCGAAGGTAGATGGTAGAAGAATCATCGCTTACCGACCCGATTTTTGTTTCAAACATCAGGTTAAACTGCCGCACTTCCGTCCAGCTGCGCGTGCCGGATACGGGGCAAACAATTTCGCAGTCCAAAATAAGCTGCCGCACAGCCTCAAGGTCATTCCCTGTGAGCGCGTCAACCATACGCCGGCGCACCTCATCTACCTTTGCCGCGTTGCGCTGCACGTTGGGGTTGGTAGCGCGGAATTGCGCCTCGTCAAAGGCTTCTCCGAATTTTTTGCGGCCTTTCTCCACCTCCTTTTCCACCTTTTCCTCCAGCTTGGCGATGTGCTCTTCGAGCAGCACGTCGGCGCGGTAGCGTTTTTTGGAGTCCTTGTTGTCGATGAGCGGGTCGTTGAAAGCCCCCACGTGCCCCGACGCCTCCCACGTGCGGGGGTGCATAAAAATAGCGGCGTCGATGCCCACAATATTTTCGTTGAGGCGCACCATCGCCTCCCACCAGTACCGCTTGATGTTATTTTTCAACTCCGAGCCATACTGGCCGTAATCGTACACGGCGCTAAGGCCGTCGTATATCTCGCTTGAGGGGAAAATATAGCCGTACTCTTTGGAGTGCGCTATCAATTTTTTAAAAAGTTCTTCTTGATTCATAGAGCGTTTATTGTTGTAAGAAAATTGCCTCCGTTTTGCTTAGGGATGCGAAATAAATAACATATAACGGATATAAAAGTGTCGTCTCTGCGGAACTTACGGTGGCAGGGGAACGTAGCAATAGCCTGTCCGTACGCCGTAGAGACCTCACCCCCGGCCCCTCTCCAAAGGAGAGAGGGAGCAGGGACACGATATTCGGCGTCAGCCACCCCTCTCCTTTGGAGAGGGGCCGGGGGAGAGGTCTCTACTGTTATATCTTGTTTATTTGTCATTGCTTAACCGTTTTGCAAAAGTAGAAATTAGCGTCTTTTATTTTTTAGAATCGGGAATAAAAATATAATCACCGTCTATTGATTGAGAATTTACCCCCCCCCTATCATTAACTAATTGATTATCAATCAATTTGAAGGGTGTGTATTTCAATTCATTAAATAAGTCAAGTATTTTATCTTCATTTTCAGCCCAAACTTCTACCTGTACGATGGGCTTGCATCGCCGGATAATTTCCTTCATATCCGAAAGAACAACATACTCAAATCCTTCAATAT
>JAISGH010000095.1 GCA_031263185.1 Prevotellaceae bacterium
GCGTAATCAAATGGCATGAAATATATTACGCCCCGTTGGGGCTTAACGGCGAGGGGTGCGCTCCCCCACATAGGGCGTTGCCCTGTGCTAATGATGTAGCTCTTTCAGAGCTATTTGCAGGCGACCATCTTTTCACACAGCCTCCTTTGGAGAGGGGCCGGGGGTGAGGTCTCTACAACTTTTATATCCGTTATATGTTATTTATTTCTCATCCCTAAGAGGCCGCAAAGTTAGGTGTTTTTGTGGCAAAATAAAAATTTGATTAGCAGCTACCCAAAGGAAGCATAAAACACCTGAAATGGAGCGTAACGGAATATTTTTTGGATTAGCCCTTAAAAAAAAGCGCAAAACTATTGTGCGTAAGAATTAAAATCGCTACTTTTGCAGCCCCTGATTTGTTTAAAATATTATTACGAAATAAACTATTAATAGAAAATGGCTAAGCAAAAGTTATCACATGCCGAAGATAATTTGGGCGCTATTGAGCACTCATTGACAAACGTAGAGGTTTTTGTTGAAAAATACCAAAAGCCTCTCATTTACGTAGTGGTTGGGTTGGTTTTGGCGGTAGGCATATTTTTTGCCTATAAGAGCTGGTATAAGGCTCCGCTGGAGGAAGAAGCCCAATCGCAGATGTTCGCCGCAGTGCAGTACTTTGAGCAGGACTCGCTAACGCTGGCGCTCAACGGCGACGGCAGCAACCTTGGCCTGCTCGACATCGAAGATCGCTACGGAAGCACCAAGGCGGGCAACCTTGCCTGCTACTACGCCGGGCTGGCGTACCTGTACACCGGCCTGTACGACGAGGCGCTCACGTTCTTCAAAAAGTACAGCCCCGACGACAAGCTGAGCAAGGCGCTCGTCAACGGTAACATTGGCGACACCTACAGCGAGCTGCAGGACTACGACAAGGCCATATCGCACTACAAAAAAGCGGCAGGCAGCAACCACAGCCGCCTCACCGCTCCCCGCTACCTGATGAAAGCCGGCAGCCTCATCGAGCAGCAAGGCAAGTATGCCGAAGCGAAAAAGATATACGAGCAGGTGAAAAAGGATTTTCCCGCAACTCCCGAAGGTCAGGAAGCCGATAAGTATATTGCGCGCACACAGCTGCTGCAACAGCAACAGCTGTAAATACAGGCGCGGCAGCAGCAGCGATAAGGGAGCATTGCAAGCGCGCTCTTAAACCCCACAGCCAAGATGATGCACTGCAAAGTCTTGGTTTTTTTATTACTGTTGAAAATTTGGAGTAAAATGTCATCAGCCCTACATAACCTTTCTCACGTGCACAACGGCGAAGTACCGTCGGCAAAGGAAATGCACTTTGGCATTGCAGTATCGGAATGGAATACCGAAATCACCGGCAAGCTGCTCACCGGAGCGTACAGCACGCTGCAGAAGTACGAGGCAAAAGAAAAAAACATCATTGTAAAGTGGGTGCCCGGCAGCTTTGAGCTTCCGCTGGGCGCGCAGCTCATTGCCGAGAGCCACAAGGTTGACGCCGTGATATGCCTCGGGTGCGTTATTCAAGGCGAAACGCGCCACTTCGACTTTATCTGCAGCGCCGTCTCGACCGGCATTATGCAGCTCAGCTTAGCGTACGACCTGCCTTTCATATTTGGCCTGCTCACGACCAACAACATGCAGCAGGCGCAAGACCGCGCCGGAGGAAAATACGGCAACAAAGGCGACGAAGCGGCAACAAGCGCCATCAAAATGGTGGCAATGCAGCAAGGTCTCTGAAAATTACAATCCTTGAGAATTTATAAAATACGAAATTTCTACATTTTATGGGACGCGCATTTGAGTATAGAAAAGCAAGAAAGATGAAGCGCTGGGGCAGCATGTCCCGCACATTTACCCGCCTGGGCAAGGAAATTACCATTGCCGCCAAAAGCGGCGGCACCGACCCCGACAACAACCCGCGCCTGCGCGCGCTGATACAGAACGCGCGCGCCGAAAACATGCCCAAGGATAACGTTGACCGCGCCATTAAGCGCGCCGTCGAAAAAGACCAGGGAGAGTACAAAGAGCTGGCCTACGAGGGTTACGGTCCTTACGGCATTGCCGTAGTGATAGACACCGCCACCGACAACCCTACGCGCACGGTGGCCAACATCCGCAGCTACTTCAGCAAGCTGGGCGGCTCGCTCGGCACGTCGGGAAGCTTGGACTTTATGTTTGACCGCAAAAGCGTATTCCGCGTAAAGCCCAAGGACGGCACAGATTTGGAGGAGCTCGAGCTGGAGCTGATTGACTACGGAGTGGACGAGCTCTTTGCCGACGAAAGCGAATGGATTATTTACGGCACCTACGAAAGCTACGGAGGCGTACAAAAATACCTCGAAAGCAACGGCTTTGAAATCGTCAGCAGCGGCTTTGAGCGCATACCCACCGACACCAAAGAGGTAACCACCGAGCAGCAGGCTGTGCTGGAAAAGCTGATTGAAAAATTTGAGGACGACGACGACGTGCAGGCGGTATGGCACAACATGAAGGAAAACGAAGCCGGCTGAAAAAACATTAGCGCACCGGTAGCGCAGATTTAAGCATATCTGCGCCGCCCGTGCGCTTTTGCAAAACAGCCTTGCTGATGATTTAGAATGTCCAGCCAACGGTTAGCTACCCAACTAAATTTTGTGCACCTATTGACTTATACACGTAATTCGGAGGTATGGACGTGCCATCAAGTAGCCTCCATGTTTCGTCAATGACGATGCTGGACGTGCCGCTGTTAATGATGCGCAGCTCCGCTGTAAGTCGCTCCGAAAAAACATATCTAAACCCTAAAACAAGGGAGTTGTCATCCCAGCCATAAAATACGTCCCTTTCGGTGCGCCGGACTCTTTCGCCGTCAGCATAGCGAAGGATACATTCTCCTGTTTGGTAGCCGATAAGGAAGCCAAGCGGAACTTTGCGAAACGGTTTGATTTCCAACACAAAGGGTACGTTAATGTAGCTTTGCCGCAGGGTGTGGATGGTGTAATGTTCGCCCATTTGCCAGTAGCTAACATCGCGTCCACCCTGCATGGAAAACATCATGTCCAGCTGTACTCCCAGCCACGTGATTTCTTTAAAGTCGTAGCGGACAAAGCCTCCAAGCGCAGCGCCTGCAAGGACGGGAGAGGGGCCGGGTATATACATATAGGTAGTAGCCACCTCAGTAACTCCCCATACGGAGGCTACGTTCAGCCCTGCTTTGGCGCCAAACTTCAGCTGGCCAAAAGTAGCGTTACCTATCATTACGACAGCAACGACAAAAATTACCCTTTTCATGGTTGACGATTGTATTGAGCGATAAGCTGCTAAAATGTCCACCCTACGCTCAGCTGCAAAACCCTGTGTCTTGCCCCTATGTTCGTCCATGTTGTGCCGGGAAAAGAGACATCGTTGTAGTGGTGGAAGCTTGGGATTAGCCCAATGTTGTAGCGAAGCCCAAAGGTCAAATGCTTAATAAGCGTGTACTGCGCGCCAAGCACAGCAGATAAGTCAACGTAATCGTTGCCGTTAACAGTGTTTTCCTCTCCGTCCACCGTTTTTTTGAGGCGCATCCCCACCTGTAGGCCTGCTAAAATTTCCAGCGGCAACTTTTTGACAGGCGCAACGCTCACCATCAACGGTAGGTTGAGGTAGGTTTGGCGGAACAGCGAGTTGCGGAGGCCGCTGCTATCCGCAGCGGGTACCATCAGGCCTCCACCTTGCTGCGAAAATACCAGCTCTGCCTGTACGCCAACAGCCTCGCTGAAAGCGTAGCTTGCATAAGCCCCCGCGAGCAGGCCGGTAGCCCAATCGCCGCTCTCCATCGAAGGTTGCGAAAGGTTGGATTCAATGGCAGATACGGACGATACGTTGAGCCCCGCTTTCACGCCGAATTTAACTTGACCAAAAGTAGCGGCGCTCACGCCGAGCGCCGCTGCAAAGAAAACGACTAATTTTTTCATATCCTACGTTGTTTTATTAACGTTATCAATATATAGTTGTAAACTTATGGCATAAATAAATATACTTTCCACCAGCGCCTTTATTCAAATCGTCATCAATCAATGTCCATCCGCTGCTGAGGTAGGTATTCCAGTACAAACGGCTACCTGATGAAACAACCATTATATCTGTGATAACATTGCCTGTGTAGGGAGGTACTCCCGGAACATGGTAGTTATAATTTCCTTTCCCAACTACCGTTAGTACTCTCTTTCCTTGAATATTAATGTATGCACCACCAGCCCCTTCATTTAAGTCTGTCCACCCATTATTAGCAAAAGCCAATCCTAATTTGGATTTGTCGCCATCAGACAGAATATTGAGAGTAGAACTTGACTTAATGCTTAGATTAATTAGCGCATAATCCACATCAGATGTTTTTGTATAGTACAAGTATATCCATTTTCCACCTGCACCTTCGTTAAGGTCAACCGGAATTTTATAGTACGTTCTGTTGCCACAAAATGAAGTGGACGTCATCGTTGCAGGAGCATCATTGCTGCTTCTTACAGATGTCATAAGGTTGGCTATGTATCCTGCTCCACTTGACTGCCCAATAGCTTTTGCCAGAGAATTGCCTGTAGAGAGTTGCTCGCTTTCGGAAGAAAACAGTACCTGTATATCTTCCTGATGTTTTGGTTTTTCTCTATAGATTGTTTTGGAAATGGTATCTCCTTTTGCCACTTCAAAAAAAGGTACGGCATCAAAACTTTCTTCTTGCAGTACTTCTGAGGGCACAGGTTGAGTAACATCTTCTTTGTTGCAAGCAATAAAGATTATTCCTAACAAGAAGTTTGCAATTAATGCAATGCTGATTTTTTTAGTTGGTTTCATAGTTTTACTATTTTGATATGGTTGTAATTATGATTGTAGGTTTTTATAGCCATGCGCTATAGATTTTTGTATGCGTACGCTTTTTCACGTGCTGCGCTGCACACCTCCTAAAAAAAGAATTACATAAATTCTTACGAGTCATCGGCGCTTACTGCATGTTGGGAGGGCGGCAGCAAGCGCCTAACCTGATTAAGTTATTTTTACCCAGCTGCCAAATAGTAGCGGCTGCCAAATAGTAAATAGCCGGAGAAATTTTTAACCTCCCCGAAAGAGGGGTATCGCCGTAGCGGCGGCATCCAGAAAAGTAAAAAATACAGCGTACAGCGTCGTATGCGCTGTACGGCATAGAGAGAAACCGCCATAGCATACATAGGGTAAGTATGTCGCTATCCATAACTATAGGTATAGGTAAAAGCATGATACTTAAGTGTTTCGATGCGTTGCTTAAAATAAAAACTTTCCAAATACAAATACTCACGGACAAAATTATAATATTTTTCCGCTGAATATTCCATCTACTCGGCTAAAAAAAACTAAAAAAACTAAAACTTTCTATGCCCTGCCGTAGCACCTCAAAAAAAAGAAATAACCAAAAAATCGCTATTTTTTGCCCAAAAGTTGTACCTTTGTGCTCCGTACACATTTTTATACAGGTTGAAATTTTTTACCAACATAGGACGTTACATTTTGCTCATGCGGCGCGTTTTCAGCAAGCCGCAGCGGTGGCGTATTTTCTACGCTCAAGCGCTGGACGAAATGATGGGGCTGGGCATTAGCTCGCTTGCAATAGTTGCCATTGTGTCTATTTTTGTGGGCGCAGTGATTGCCATACAAACGTCGCTAAACCTGATAAACGCCCCCCCCTACATGGTCGGGCTGGCAACCCGCGATTCGCTCATTCTGGAGTTTTGCTCTACCATGATTGCCCTCATTCTGGCGGGAAAAATAGGCTCTAACATTGCCTCGCAGATAGGCAGCATGCGCATTACCGAGCAAATAGACGCGCTCGAGCTGATGGGCCTAAACTCGGCCTGCTACCTCATCCTGCCCAAGCTTCTGGCAATGGTTATCCTCATGCCGTTCATCACCATTTTCAGCATTGCTCTGGGCATCTTTGGCGGGCTAATCGGCATGGCGCTCACCGACTACCTCACGGTTGACGAGTACATCGAAGGAATTCAGTACGCCTTTACGCCCTACTACGTTACGTATTCTATCATCAAGTCCATGGTATTTGCGTTTATCCTCGTTTCCGTTTCGGCCTTTTGGGGCTACAATGTGCGGCACGGTACGCTCGAGGTGGGGCGCAACAGCACGCGGGCAGTGGTAACAAGCTGCATTTGCATACTGATTTTTAACCTGCTGCTAACCGAGCTGCTGCTGTAGCGTTGGGGAGAATACGATGGTAAAATTTTCTACCAACATTCCGTCCCTGCGGGACGGCGCAAGCGTCTATTGAATATAAACTCTATTATCAAAAAACTATTATCAAAAATTTGTATTAGTTGATAGCGGCAAAAAATATATACAAATCTTTCAACGGCAAGCGCGTGCTGGAGGATATATCGGCTGTTTTTGAGGAGGGCAAAACGAACCTCATCATCGGGCAAAGCGGCTCGGGCAAAACCGTGCTGCTCAAATGCCTCGTGGGGCTGCACCGGGCCGACAGCGGCGAGGTGTGGTTTCAAAGCGTGGAGTACACTGCCCTCTCCCGCCGGATGCGGAGCGAAATGCGGCAGCAAATAGGGATGCTTTTTCAAAGCGGGGCGCTGTTTGACTTTGCTACGGTAGAGGAAAACGTAATGTTTCCGCTCTCCATGTTTTCGAGCATGAGCAAGGGCGAGCAGCGCGACCGCGCGCACGTCTGCCTTGAGCGCGTAAACCTCATCAACGCGCGAAAGCTCTACACCTCGGAGCTAAGCGGCGGTATGCAAAAGCGGGCGGCCATAGCGCGGGCTATTTCGCTCAGGCCAAAATACCTTTTCTGCGACGAGCCCAACTCCGGCCTCGACCCCAAAACCGCCATCCTGATAGACGCGCTCATCAAGGAGATTACCGTAGAAAACAGCATTACCACCATCATCAACACGCACGACATGAACTCGGTGATGGAGATAGGCGACAAGGTTATCTTTCTCCACAGCGGCAAAAAGTGGTGGGAGGGCACCAAAAACGATATTCTGGACGCGCAAAACGTGGAGCTCAACGAGTTTGTTTTTGCCAACAGCCTTGCCAAAAAGGCGCGCGGAATGATGTAAAAGCATTGTGCGCTACCCAAGCCTTACAACGCTACCCGCGTCGCCACACTCGCGCAGCAGTGTCGCTACTGTTTTTTTCAGCGCGGGATGCACCAATTCGGGGGCGATTTCGGCCAGCGGCGCAAGCGCAAAGCGGCGCACGTGCAGGCGCGGGTGAGGTACGGAGAGTAGCGGGGTCTCTATAATTTCATCTCCATAAAAAAGAATGTCAACGTCAATGGGGCGCGATGAGTAGCCTGCGCCGGCGACGCGCACCCGCCCCAGCCGCTGCTCCACCTGCTGCGCGGCCTGTAGCAAATGCTGCGGCAGCTGCTGCGTACGCACCTGCAGCGCCATGTTGAAGAAGCTTTGCGCTGCCTCGAACCCCCAAGGCGCTGTTTCGTAAACGGAAGATTTTTTTTCGACCCTAATGCCGGGCTGCTGCAGCATGTTGCAGGCAAGCTCAAGCTGCCGGAGGCGGTTGCCCATGTTGGAGCCCAGCAGCAAAAAGGCCAATACCGGAGGCGCTGTATCCATAATTTTTTTTTCTACTGAGGAACAAATCGGTAGGTAATGGTGCCCTGCTGGCTCTTGGGCTGCGCGGACACCGAGAATTTTGACAGCAGCGCGGCTTGCCTTGCGGCCTCCCGTATGCACAAGTCGGCAGCAGATTTTTTTTCGTCAATGCCGGCAGCCGACACCGAGCCGTTGCGGGCAACCGCAATGTTTACCACCACCTCGCCGCCTTTTTCGCACATGTACACCGGCACCGGCAGCACAAAAGCCTTGCGCCCCTTCAAGCTGTACGACATGACCGACGGCCCCGTGTAGCGCTCTTCTGCTGCCGGTTTTTTGTCGCCTTTCGCCATGCCGGCATCGCGGCTTTGCAGCGCCGCGCTGCTGCCGTCAAGCGACTTGTCGTCCTGCGACGCTGCACGGTTGAGCACTTGCCGCGTGGCGTCAAGCTTTTTTTGCAGCTCGTCGTTCTCGTCAAATATCCAGTCGCGCTCGCTGCTGCTTTCTTTTTCCCACTCCTCGCTTACCGCCGCGTTGCGCAGGCGCTCGCGAGTTTGGCGCAGCAGCAAGCCAACCTCTTGCTCCAGCTGCTCCTTTTCGCGCTGTAACGCCTTATACTTGCTAACTTTTTCATCCGAAAAATCCAGCATAATCTCTATCGGCGCAGAATGAGCAACTCTATGCAGCTTGAGGCTCATCAAAGCAACGGCAAGGGCTAAGTGAAAAATTATAGTTACGTAAACCTCCACCTGATACCGGCTCACCACTCCCCCAAGAATACGGATTATCTCGCTCAGCTTCATTTATGTAGCATTTTTACCCCCGCAAAGATAGCAAAAAAAGAGAACTGCTACAAGCGGATGTATTTTTGGGGGGTGCATTTCAAATTGCCGCTTTTGCTCATTCCGTAGAGACCTCACCCCCGGCCCCTCTCCAAAGGAGAGGGGAGAGGGACACGAGGGTAGCTGCGGCGGCGCTGCTCCTGTCCGTATGCTAAAGCATACGGTTAA
>JAISGH010000106.1 GCA_031263185.1 Prevotellaceae bacterium
TTAAACAGTCAAATCCGCAGATGAGAAAAAAAGCCGTAGTCCCCCATAAGTGAAATGCTGAAAATACATGCCGCTGGATACATGATAGTTATATCAATATGATTGCCAAGTTGGGGTAACACTGTAATTTTTGATATTTTTACAGCAAAAATGGCATAACTACTTGCAAATGTGTGCGTACACATGGCGTAATCGTCTTATTTCGTTTAATTTCGCTCTTTCAGTCGTTAATGAATGTGGCGGAGAGTCGGTAAAATTTTGCAGGATACGCTGTATTGCGCTTGCCTTCAGTACAAAAATTCAAACATCCACAGGGGTATTTTGTTTTCGTGCCCGTACTCTATATCGTCAGCAGCAATGTAGGCATTTTCGAGCGCGTAAATCTGCCGGCTGTTTTTGCCTTTTCCGCCGATTTCAAAGGTGTACTTTTCGTCAACAAGAAAGTCACCTTTGTCGGGGTACGCGACCTTGTGGCGATACTCCAGCTGGTTGAAAAAGAAACTTTCCCTCATGCTCCCCAAATTTGCGCGGTGCGCTGCCAGCGCGTAGGCAAGATTAGTATTTTCGAGGAAAATTTTGTCGGGTTTTTGCAGCTTGCCAACGCCGGCGCTATCCTTGTACAGATGCTTCGTCAGGTGCGCTTCTCGCAAGTAGTTCAGGTAAGCTATAAGCGTTGCGCGGTTAATCCCGATGTGCTCGCTCAGTGTCTGCAGATTTGGAGTGAAGGATGCTGATTCGGCAATAATCAACAGCAGCTGCTTCAAGTTGGTTACGTATGAAATATCTACATTTCGAAGCCGCGGCAGCTCAACTTCAAGAATCAAGCTGATTACCTCTTCCAGCAGGCCGCAGTACAGCTCTCCGGCTTCAAACGAAAACGGGTAGTAGCCCGTTTCGAGGTAACGGACGAAGTGCTGCAAAGGCTTTACCTTTTTCAGCACCTCTGCTGAAATTTCATGATGGTTTTCAAGTATATCCTGCAATGAGAATATCGGAAAGCTTTCGGACAGGCTTATGTTCAAGTATTCCCTGAACGACAACCCCTGCATCCGGTAAGCTACGGTGCGACGGCTCAGGTCTGCACGCACATTCAAAATTTCCAGCAAGGACGAGCCGGTGAAAACCATGTGCAAGTCGGGATAATCGTCATAAGCATTTTTCAGCTCCTGCGACCAGCTGGGATATTTATGGACTTCGTCCAGAAAAAGATAGCGTCCGCCTTTTTTCACGAAAGCATCAACCATATCAAGCAATCGGCGCTCGGAAAACCAGATGTTGTCCAAGCTTACGTACAACGCCGAAGCATCCTGCGGCAAAAACCGCTTCATGTACTGTAGCAGCAAGGTTGTTTTGCCCACCCCTCGCGCTCCACGAATACCAATCAAGCGGCTATCCCACCGGATATCATCCATTATGCTTCGGGTAAAGCCAAGCGAAACGCTTTGCGCTTTCCTGTACGATTTTTCAAACAATGCGTCCATAGTATGCGTATTTTGCTTATTGCAGTATACAAAATTACACATTTTTTGTTTACTGCAATAAGCATTTTTGAGTTTTTCGTACCCCCTACCCTATTCTACCCTACTTCAACTTTGCCAGCGCCTCCTTCATGCTTTTCATGGCCTTTTGCAGGTTGGCGTCGGAGGTTGCGTATGAGAGGCGAATACAGGTAGGCTCGCCGAAAGCGCCGCCGGGAACGCCGGAAACAAGCGCCTTGTCCAGCAGGTAAAGGCACATATCCATGTCGGTGCTGATGGTTACGCTGCCGTCGCTCTTGCCGAAGAAAGAGCTGATGTCGGGGAATACGTAAAAAGCGCCCTCAGGCACGCTGCACTTCACCCCCTGCATGTCGTTCAGCCATTTGATAACCAAATCGCGGCGCCGCCGGAATGCCGCCGCCATCTCCTTTGTTGGCGTATTGTCCTGCGTAAGCGCGGCTACGGCGGCGCGCTGCGCAATGCTCGACGGGTTGGAGGTGAACTGCCCCTGCAGCTTTGAGCATGCTTTGGTAAGCCACAGCGGGGCGGCAAGGTAGCCAATGCGGTAGCCGGTCATGGCGTACGCCTTGGATACGCCGTTAATAAGCACAACCTTGTCCTTTACGTTGGCGAACTGGGCAATGCTCTCGTGCCTGCCCACAAAGTTGATGTGCTCATAAATCTCGTCGGAAATAACAAAAATACGGTCGTGCTTGGCAATAACATCCGCCAGCGCCTTGAGCTCCTCCCTGCTATATACGCCGCCCGTGGGGTTTGAGGGGGAGCAAAGGATAAGCATTTTTGTTTTGGGCGTGATGGCGCTCTCGAGCTGGGCGACGGTCATTTTAAATCCGCTCTCGAGGGTTGTTTTCACGATAATGCTCTTGCCGCCGGCCAGCTTCACCAGCTCGGAGTAGCTCACCCAGTAGGGCGCAGGAATAATTACCTCATCTCCCTCGTCCACCAAGCTCATGATGGCGTTTGCCAGGGAGTGCTTGGCGCCGTTTGATACCGTAACCTGCTCGGGCTTGTAGTCAAGGTTATTCTCTCGCTTCAGCTTGTCGGCAATAGCTTTGCGCAGGTCTATGTAGCCGTCCACCGGCGTGTAGAACGAGTAGTTGTCGTCCACCGCTTTTTTTGCAGCCGCTTTTATGTGGTCGGGGGTAAAAAAATCCGGCTCTCCTGCGGTGAGGTTTACTATATCAAAACCTTTTGCTTGCAGGTCTTTGGTTTTTTGGTTCATCGCCAAGGTTTGCGATTCGGCAAGGCTTTGCAGCCGTTGTGAGAGGTAGGTTTCCATAAACTATAAACTAAGAACTATAAATTAAAAATTAAAAATGTTCATTTGTGAGGCTAAATCTTTTTTTGAGGTGCTACGAAAATAACTTGCAACTCGGTAGTTAGAATACAGATAAAAAGTGGGTCAGCCGGAAACCTCATTTTTACCTAATTTTTCTAACAAAACAACCTCAGTAGTACATAATTACATAATATATCTAAACCTCATTACCTTATTTTTTTCGTGACCATTTCATCGTTTTAATGAGGTAATGAAATATTGTTATGTTTATTAACTCATTGCTACTGAGGTTGTTTTGTTAGAAAAATTAGGTGAAAATGAGGTTTCAAACTTCCGCGTAAAAGACTCAAAATAAAATTTTCGTAGCACCTCAAAAAAAGATTTAGCCATTTGATTTGTGGGGCTATAGAATACTCCGGATTCCTTCCTTTAGCCCTATTTTGGCTGTCCACCCGAGATTTTTCAGCTTTTCAACGCTCATCAGCTTGCGCGGCGTACCGTCGGGTTTGGAGGTATCCCATGCGATTGCGCCCCGATAACCCACCAGCTCCTTTACCAGCTCGGCCAGCTCTTTGATGGAAAGGTCTTCGCCGCAGCCAATGTTGACTAATCCTGCCTCGTTGTAGGTTTTCATCAGAAAAACGCAGGCGTCGGCAAGGTCGTCAACGTGCAGGAACTCGCGCAGGGGCGCTCCCGTCCCCCAGAGCTCAATTTGTACGCTGCCATCGCTACCGCGCCGAATACCGTACTTGTCCAGAATGTGGAGTATATCGTTGTCGCTACGCTTGCCGCCAACGCGCTCAATGGGGTTGCTGTCAAGGTCGGAGCGAAGGTTGCTCCAGTTGTTTTCTTCCAGATACTTTCCCAGCTTCATTTTGCGTATCAGCGCCGGCAGCACGTGCGATTTTTCCAGATTGTAATTGTCGTTGGGGCCGTACAGGTTGGTTGGCATAACGCTGATAAAGCTGCACCCGTACTGCGCACGGTAGGCGTCGCACAGCTTGATGCCTGCAATTTTTGCAATGGCGTAAGGCTCGTTGGTTGGCTCCAACGCACCTGTAAGCAGGTACTCCTCCCTTAGCGGCTGGGGAGCAAGCTTGGGGTAAATGCACGAAGAGCCAAGAAACATCAACTTTTTCACGCCATGCCGGTAGCTTTGGTGGATAACGTTGGCCTCCATGACGAGGTTGTCGTAGATAAACTCGGCGGGGTAGCTGCTGTTGGCCACAATGCCGCCCACCTTTGCGGCGGCAAGAAAAACGTACTCCGGCTTTTCCTGCGCAAAAAAGTCGGCTACCGCCTGCTGGCTGCGCAGGTCGAGCTGCCCCGATGCGCGCAGCACAAAAGCGCCGTACCCTTCCTTTTGCAGCCTCCGCACAAGCGCCGACCCTACCATTCCGTTGTGCCCTGCAACGTATATTTTTACATTCTTCTCCATACTGTTCATGCTATTGTGAAAGTTAATAATGCTGTGGGGTTCTACTCATGCTGGTTCAGTATCTTGTGTCCACCCTGCAGCAGGTACTTATCGCGCTTAAACAGCGCAACGTCGCTTGCCATCATGTCCTTTACCAGCGCCGGCAGGTCGTACTGCGGCTGCCACCCCAGCTGCTTTTTTGCCTTGCCGGGGTCGCCTATGAGCAGGTCAACCTCCGTGGGGCGGTAGTACTTCGGGTTGACGCGCAGCACTACCCTACCCTTTTCCAGCTGGTATTCGCTGCTGCAGCACGACTTTACCTTTGCCACCTCATTTACGCCTTTGCCCTCAAACTCCAGCTCAACGCCCAGCTCGGCAAAGGCCATACGGATAAAGTCGCGCACGGGAGTAGTTACGCCTGTTGCAATTACGTAGTCTTCCGGTTTTTCCTGTTGCAGCATGAGCCACATGGCGCGTACGTAATCCTTGGCGTGTCCCCAATCGCGCTTGGCGTCAATGTTGCCCATGTAGAGGCAATCCTGCAATCCGAGGGCAATACGCGCCGCGCCGCGCGTGATTTTTCGGGTAACAAAAGTTTCCCCGCGCAGCGGCGACTCGTGGTTGAACAGTATTCCGTTGCAGGCATACATGCCGTACGCCTCCCGATAGTTCACCGTTATCCAGTAGGCGTAGAGCTTAGCGCAAGCGTAGGGCGATCGGGGGTAAAACGGGGTTGTTTCCTTTTGCGGAATTTCCTGCACCAGCCCGTAAAGTTCGGAGGTGGACGCCTGATAGATTTTTGTTTTTTGGGTAAGCCCAAGCAGGCGCACAGCCTCAAGCAGGCGTAGCGTTCCTATTCCGTCCACGTCGGCGGCGTACTCGGGCGTGTCGAAGCTAACCTTAACGTGCGACATAGCGCCAAGGTTGTAAATTTCGTCGGGCTGCACCTCCTGCACAATGCGGGTTACGCTCATCGAGTCGCTCAAATCGCCATAGTGCAGCACAAAGCGAATGTTTTGCTCGTTGGGGTCTTGGTACAAATGGTCTATCCTGTCCGTATTGAACAGCGATGTGCGGCGCTTTATACCATGTACTATGTAGCCTTTGGCCAGCAGCAGCTCCGCCAAGTAAGAGCCGTCCTGCCCCGTGATTCCGGTAATAATTGCTTTCTTCATCTAAAAAAATTATATTCTGCTGTTGAGCCAGCTAAGGTATAATTTTTTATTTACTTACACAACCGGCAACGTTGCTAAGAGTGCATTTCAAATCGTCGCGCACAGGCACGTAGCGCCTGTGCGCGACAATTTGAAATGCAACCAATTTTTCCTTATATTTGTATCAAAATTTTTTACATTTACAAAAAACAAATTTGCGCTAAAGCAGGATAAAAGAATTTATTCACGGTAAAGTGATGATTATAATAGTATTAACAATAACAACAACATTCTAAAATAGCAAAATTATGGCAGAGAAAGTTCTTTTTTTGGACATTGACGGTGTCTTGCAACCTGGCAGCCAACAAGAAAGGTTTAAGCACATTAATGCGATAGACGAATTATACAAATTGCTGTTCGACAAGTACGGCGTTGACTATTCTGTGTACTTCAAGTACGACGTTGCGGCGGTGTATTACGATTGGGATAAGGAATCCGTGTCGGAGTTGAGGAGAATTTTGGATACAACAGGAGCAAAAATCGTTATCTCCAGCGATTGGAGGATAAGTAAGCCGATTAGCTGCCTGCAAAATTTTTTCCGTATTTACGATATGGCCGACTATGTGGTAGATTATACGCCCAATTTCGACTATGAAGTATATGAAAAATTTCGTGCAACGGATGAATATAAAGACATCTACGAAGGTCGCTGTATCGAAATTCTGGAATACCTGAAAGCGCATCCCGAAGTAAAAAAATGGGTTGCCTTGGATGATTTGTCGCTGGATTGCTATTTGAAAAATGCGGTTGTTACTTCTACCTATAAGCTGGTAAAAGCGGATGCCGACAAATGCATTGCTATGCTGAGCTGAACTCAGCTCAGCTCAACTCAACTGCCATAAAATAGCAGGGCAAGGCGTACGCCAAAAAAAACTTTATTGTATATTTGCAGCAAATTGTAAAAAAAATCCGCTGCTGCATTTGTAAAGAGCATTGAAATTCGACCTTCTCCATACCGATACCGAAACGTCGGCGCGCTGCGGCTGCCTGCACACGGCGCATGGCGACGTGCATACGCCCATTTTCATGCCTGTTGGGACAGCTGCCACCGTCAAGGGCGTTTTTCACCGCGATTTGGAGCAGGAGGTTGGCGCCGAAATCATTTTGGGCAATACCTACCACCTGTACCTGCGGCCGGGCGTAGCGGCGCTGGAGGCTGCCGGAGGGCTGCACAAATTCTCGTCGTGGAGCAAGCCGGTACTCACCGACAGCGGCGGCTATCAGGTGTTTTCGCTGGCGGCAAGCCGCAAGCTCTCCGACGAGGGCTGCCTATTTCAATCGCACATCGACGGCTCGCGCCACCTCTTCACGCCGGAAAACGTGGTGGATATTCAGCGAAGCATTGGCGCAGACGTCATCATGGCGCTCGACGAGTGCCCGTCCGGCACGGCAACGTACGCCTACGCAAAAAAATCGCTGGCGCTGACGCAGCAGTGGCTGGAGCGCGGCGTAAAGCACTTTGACGGTACCGCGCCAAAGTACGGGTTTGAGCAGGCATTTTTTCCCATTGTGCAGGGCTGCGTTTACCCCGACCTGCGAAGATCGGCGGCCGAACATGCCGGCGGGCTAAACAGAGATGGCTACGCCATAGGCGGCCTGGCCGTTGGCGAGCCCGCCGAGCAAATGTACAGAATGGTTGAGGTGGTCAACGAAATCCTGCCAAAAAGCCGACCGCGCTACCTGATGGGGGTAGGTACGCCCGAAAACCTGCTGGAGGCCATTGCGCTGGGCGTTGACATGTTCGACTGCGTTATGCCCACCCGCAACGGGCGCAACGGGATGCTGTTCACCTCAGAGGGTATCATCAACATACGCAACCAAAAGTGGCAGCAGGATTTTTCGCCCATTGACCAGGCCGCCCACACCTTTGTGGACAGCGCGTACAGCAAGGCATACCTGCGCCACCTGTTTGCTGCCGGCGAAATGCTCGGCGCGCAGATTGCCAGCCTGCACAACCTCGGATTTTACCTTTGGCTGATGCGGCAGGCGCGGGTGCACATTGCCGCCGGAACATTTGCCGAATGGAAGCGCAGCATGGCCAAAAAAGTGTCGTCCCGAATTTAAAAAAAACGAAAAATTGATGAAAATTCTTGACTGGTATATTATTAAAAAATTTCTGAGCACCTACGTCTTTGCCATCATCGCCATGACGTTTATCATCATCATTTTTGATACCAGCCAAAGGATAGACAACTTTGTATCGAAGCAGGTGCCTATTTCGTCCATCCTGATTGACTTCTACGGCAACTTTGTACCGTACCTTGTCAACCTTTTCAGCGCGCTGTTTACCTTTATTGCCGTCATATTTTTCACCTCAAAAATGGCCAGCCATACGGAGATTGTAGCTATGCTTTCCAACGGGGTTAGCATGGGGCGCATCATGCGGCCCTACCTGATGGTGGCAACGCTGATAGCGTTGGCCAACTGCTATCTGGCCAACATTATCATTCCGCCGGCCTCCGTTCGCCGGTACAACTTTGAGGAGAAATACCTGAAAAATCCATACCAAAACAGGGACAGGCATATCCACCGGCAAACGCAGCACGGCAGCTTTGCCTACCTCGAGAGCTTCAACGTCCGCACGCAGACGGCGTACAACTTTTCGCTGGAGTACATCAACGACGAAGGGCTGGCCTCAAAGCTGACGTCGAACGAAGCGGTCTGGGATACGGCTGCAAACGTATGGCACGTGTCGCGCTACGTGATACGCACCATTGCCGATAGCGGCGAGGTAATCCGCACCGGCGCCTCGTTGGACACGGTGATTAACCTTACAGGAAAAGATTTGTCCGTCCGCGTAAACAAGCTTGTGGAGACTATGGGCTACCGCGAAATGGACGAGTACATCGACATGCTGAAGCTGCAAGGCGCCTCCAACGTCGATGAGGTGCTTATTGAGAAGCACAAGCGATTTGCCTACCCCATGGCAAGCATTATCCTCACCATTATTGGCGTGGCGCTGTCGTCGCGCAAAATTCGGGGCGGCCTGGGGCTGCACATTGGCCTGGGGGTGGGGCTAAGCTTTGCCTACATCCTCTTTCAGCGGTTTAGCGAAATGTTTGTGCTGGGAGGGTGGCTCACGCCCGCTATCGCCCTTTGGATACCCAACGTGCTATTTTTGGTTATCGCCGTTTGGCTGTACAAAATAGCGCCGCAGTAAGGATTTGTGCACGGCTTGCGAAGAATTGGTCGCTTACTTCGCATGGTTTGCGAGAAATGTTTTTTTCCATGCCTCAAATTCTTTCCGGTGCTCTGCCCATGGTGTAAAATTTCCGTCTTCAATGCGGTGAAAGTGATTCCACCATTCTTCTTGCGTACCACAGAAAGTAGCATTGGGATTCCAATCGTCGAGTGGTGAAGCTTTGGCGTTCATACTTCGGTAAGCTACAGCCGGTTCGCAAGCCGTCGCCGGTGCGCTATCTTTGGTTTCGTACAGCTTATTGGACATGTAACAGCGTATTTTAGAATTATATCGCAAAGGTATAAATAAAATTCAAAATTTAGAATTCAAAAATTCAAATGCATCGTACATCGAATATAGAGATAAAAAACCGGCGTGCGTCCTTTGACTACGAGCTGGTGGAAACGTTCACTGCCGGCATGGCGCTTACCGGAACGGAGATTAAGGCTATCCGCGAGGGCAAAGCCGCCCTTGCCGATGCATATTGCCTTTTTCTCAACGGCGAGCTGTGGGCGCGAAACATAAGCATATCGGAATACCGCTTTGGCAGCTACAGCAACCACAACGCTAAGCGCGACCGCAAGCTGCTGCTCCAGAGGCGGGAACTCCAAAAGCTGACCCGCAAAACCAAAGAAAAAGGTTTGACGATTGTTGCGCTCCGCATTTTTATCAACGAAAAAGGCATTGCCAAGCTCGACATTGCGCTGGCGCGGGGCAAAAAAGCCTACGACAAGCGCGAAAGCATCAAGGAAAAAGACCTGCGCCGAGAAAACGAGCGCGGCGAATGTAGAATGTAAAATGTAGAATGTAAAATTTCCTGCTCCGCAACCTCATTCTCAATCTAATTTTTATTACAAAAATAACCTCAGTAGCAGATAATTGCAAAGAATTTCTCCAGTTTTATCAGTATTGGCAAATTCAACGCTATTTATAGTAAAACGTCCAGTAGCAGCATATTCCTGCTCGCCCAGCAGGCGTGCTGCCAAGCGCTTGCAGCCATCGCGAATGGCGCTGTTGGGCGACATCTTCATCAGCTCGTTGTCGGAGCGCTCCAGCAGGCCGCTCTCCACCCTTATCAGCGAAGCTTCGACATAAAGTTCGCCGCTCGCCTTGTCGGCGGTCAAAACCGACGTGCAGATGTAGTCTACGCCCGACATAATGCCCAGCCGCCTCCGCTCCGCCTCGTTCACCATGCCGCTCCGCTGAAAGTTTTGCTCAAAGATGATGGCATCAATATCGGTGCGCGTAAAAGCCTCGTACCCGGCAATGCCGGTGATGGTGCTTTTCAAATTGCCCAGCACAATTGCCCTGTGCATCGGCAAAACACCGCCCCGCGCAACCGGATTCAGTATGGCCACCTTTTTCACTTGCCCAACGGCCGCGCCTGCGCTCGCCACGGCGAGCAGCAAAATCAGGATTTTTTTCAGAATTTTCATTTGCTATTTACCTTTACTGTTTGATTGTGCGTACCAAAATCACTTGCTCCACTTCTGTTCCGTAACATTCATATCTATCAAAGTAAAGAGCGGTATGTTCGGTTTCTGTAATAGCCGTGCCGACACATACTTTTCACCAAATACATCGCTTACCTCCGCTATGCAAACCTGCTGTACGCCAAACTGCCTTCCCAAGCGGGCGAGCTCGCTGTCGTCAACGGCGCCGGTGCGCTGGTAGCGCTGCTCTTTGCTCAATTCGGAAAGAAAGCTGCTTGTCCGCTCAATGGCAATGTACTTGCCGCTTTTTGCAAAGGCAGCTACCAATCTGTCGGCCAACACTTTGTTAATTCCGGCATCATTTCCGCCGGTTACATATACCGCCACCTTGGGCTGGGTTGGGGTTGCTTGCCCAAAAGCAGCTGCCGTGCAGCAGAGGGTAAGCGCTACAGCCAGTACCGTTTTCATCTATTTTTTTCATCTATTTCTTTCATCTATTTCTCCAATTCCTCCTTCCATTTGCTATACTTTTCAAAAAACTTGTTTTTTGCAGCGGTCAAAACGGACAGGTTTCGTGCAAAAACGTACTTGTAATCTTCGGATGAGCGGGTAAATTGCTCAACATGAACAGATACGGATTTATCTGAGCAATAGAGCTTTACCGATTTAAATTCCATAGTGAGATCGTTGCAAGCCAATAAAGAGGCAGTACGCTCAAAAGCATTTTCGCCCTGCAAAGTAAAACCCGCCGCCCTGAGAGTAACAAAAAAAGGAGATTCCTCGCCAATGGTGATGTAATATGTTTTTCCTTCGCTTTTGAATTTAATCCAATTGTCGTCGTCTAACGAGGGGCTGTAGCCTTCTTCCCTCAGGAAGTTGACCATCGAAGTTTGAAAACTTTTTTGCGCCGTTGTAAGATCTTTTTGCGCAAATAGGCCTGCAAAAATACAGGAACCAACTAATGTTAACGCTAACTTTTTCATTGTTTTAATTTTTTAATTACCATTAATAATTTATGCGGAATAATTCGCGTTTTGCCTTATCTGTGCAGATAAGGGTAAGCGTGGCGCTGGAAGGCATATTTGCCGTTTTTTTCAGGTTTTGCAGCCACGCCTTTTCGCTGTTTTTTTTCTGTGCCAGATTGGAATCGGAAACGCTGTATTTCGAAATTTCGAGATAGCGTTTTGTAAGAGTACAGCCGTTGGATGTTAGCGTTATTGATGTCATTTCGGTGTCTTCGTTATTCAATGTATAGGGGCATTTTTCGGCAATTTTTTGAAGCATTGCCCGCCAATTACCGCCCGAAGAAGAAGAATTTGCGCTTGAAGTTGGGGCTGGGGCTGCACCGCTATCAACAATATCCCATTTGCCAGTCTGCTTATTCTTCTTAAACATTTTTGAAAACAGCTTTCCGTTTGCCTGATACAATTTGCAAAATTGCGAATTACCGTCAGCGTCAAAAATATAAACCATTTTGTGTATCATTCCGTTGAAGTAACCATTTACAGGTTTCCCGGCATAGTCGTAGGTGGATTCTTCGGTTTGTTGCCCTTTGGCGTTGTACAGGCGTTTTTCAATAGCATGTCCGCTTTTGCGCAATCCGTCAACGCCATAGTAGCGTTTTTCGGTAACGTTATTTTGCTTATTGTACTCATAAGCTATTTTATGGCAGCTGTTTTCCATATCAATAGCGGCGTTGTCGTTTTTGTCAAAAACGGTTACTTCCAGCAGGTTTCCTTTAATATCAAAAACTTTTTTATAGTAAGCATAGCCCTTTGTGGGGTGATTTATCAAATTATTTTTTCCGTCGGCGTAGGCAAAATAGCTGAGATTGCCCCATTTGTCGTACTGCTTCAGCTCTTCGGGAATACAAGCTGCAGGGTTGGTCGGATTGCTGTTTTCGTCAAAATAGGTTTTACGTTTTTCGCGGTTCATGGCATCGTATTCTATCCGGCGGAGAGCATAGCCGCTTTCGCCGCTGATTACTAAGGTTTCGGAAGTACTGTAGGTGGCGTATTCCGTAATCAGCCCTTGCTTGTTGTACTTGACTTTCACAATGGAGTAGCCGGCAGGCACATTTGCCAGCTCTCCGCTTGTATTATACGCTCGCGCTTCTACTTCCTGGTGGCGCTCGTTGTAGCGGGAAACAAGCTTGTGGTAATCCTCGTGCATAGCTTTGTTGCCGTTGGCGTCAAAGTAGCTGCGCTCGATAATATCGTCGCGATTGTTAAATACCAGACGCTCTGTTGCTCCGATTAGGCGGTTGCCGGCATCGTACTTGCTTATTTCGATATGGTTGCCGCGCTGGTCGTTTACGTATTTTACTCGCGCGTAGCCATCTTTTGAGGAATACGTCAAGTTGCCGTTTTTGTCAAGATATTTTATTTCTTCCAGATAGCCATTTTTATCGTAAGCGTAAGTATAGCCCGCATAATTTAAGCTGCCTGAAGTATGCTTGCCGTTTGTATCGAGATACCACATTTCGGTTATGTTGCCGTTGTCGTCGTACTTATATTCCCAACCGGCAATACCTTTGTCGCTTAATACAGGCGTTTTTCCGTCTGCGGCATAAAACGCTCTTTTGAGTTCGTTGCCGCGTTTGTCGTATTCATACTTTACCGTATAAATTCCATTGACTTCGCAGAGATGTTTGTCTGTTCCATAGTAAGAGATTTCTATCATTTTATTGTTACCATCATATGTATAGCGAACACCGGCATAACCAGCACCGGTAAAACAAAGCGAATCATTTAAGCCAAAATAAAATGCGGAAGTCAGATTGCCCAACGAGTCGTACTCATAAACTTCTTTTGCGTAGCTACCGGTATTTTCACAAGCATTACCGTCTGCATCTAAATATTTTTTTTCCAAAGCGTTGCCGCAAAAATCATTGACAACTCTAACCGCAGCATAACCATCATCGCGCATAACAGCATTTCCCTCCAGATCTCTGTATGCTTCCATTATTTGATAGCCATTTTCATCATACTCGTTTTCTACTATCGAAAAGCCATAATTTCCATTATAGCAAGGCTGTCCGTCAATGCCGAAGGCGGCTTGCCTTGTACGATTGCCCTTTTCTATTGTATAGGCAAAACCTGCCACATTACAATCGCTGCGTAAAGTCAAGCTGTCCTGCACGTTGAAATAGCTTTCTTTAATTCGGTTTCCGTAGCTGTCGTTATCTAATACCACTATCGGGCATCCGTTTCCATCGGAGCTTGGCTCGCCGTTGGTGTCAAAGTAAGCTACTTTTGTCCAATCGTCATTGCTATCGTACTCAAATTTCTTGATAGCTAAACCGACACCGTTTGCTTTTATGCTGTCGTTAAAACCGAGATAGCGTTCTTCTACGACGCGCCCTTTTTTATCGACAATATATTCTCTGCCGTAAAGTCCTTCGGCATCGCCTGCAAGCTCGTTGCCAAAAGTGGCGTATTTTAGTTTTTTGACAAAGCCGTTTTCGTCGTAAGTTAGCAGCCAACGTGTGATTCTGCTTTTTTGGTCGTGCGAATTATCAAAGGCATTGCTGAAAAGCTTGGTTGTATTCGCCGCCAAAAAGATTTCCGTTCCTTTATGGTTTTGTTTAAAAATAACCGTAGTTATATCTTTTTCGTAGTCCTTGATATAAAGCAATTTTCCATTTCTATCATACACTTCCACATTATCAATTTTTCCGTCTTCCGTATAATTTAGCTTTATATCTTCATAGCGCTCCGTATGTTCGGAATCGTGGTGCCGGTCAATTTTTCCCTTACAGTTGATATGCGAAATACGGATAACTTTCCCTTTTTGTCTATAAAATTTGTAACTTTCCACACGATTTTTATAATCAGCTTTGCCGATTCCTGCCGGTACGCCCCATTGCTCTACATAATCCTTGTAGTAATCTATTTTGGTAGTGTAGCTATAATCGTAATACCACCAGCCGCCGCCGAGCAGGAGCAGACTAATTGCCGCAGCAGCATATTTTACGGCTTTCGGCAGCTTGTCGGGGTCAATTGCGTTTTTCAGCGCTGTGCGAAAATCGCCGCAGGTTTGGTAGCGCTTTGCCGGGTCTTTCTGCGTCGCCCTGTCGACAATGTGCTGCATTTTGTCGGATACGGCGGGGTAAAACTCTTTCATTCGCGGCAAAGATTCGCCAACGACTTTTTGCTGAATGTCGGCTTCCGAGAGGGTTGTGGTGTCGTAGGGTGCGCGCCCTGTGAGCATCTGGTGCAGCAGCACGCCCAGAGAATAAATATCGGAGCGCCTATCCAAACCTTCTCCGCGCACCTGCTCGGGGCTCATGTAGGCGGGAGTGCCAACAATCAGGCCTTTTTCGCTGTCGTTGTCTCCCCCGCCTTCCGAAATGATTCTGGCAATGCCAAAATCCAGAATTTTAATCAAGAAATTGCCTTCGCTGTCGTTGGTTAAAATAATGTTGGCGGGCTTAATGTCGCGGTGGACAATGCCACGCTTGTGGGCGTAGGCGCAAGCGTCCAAAATTTGCAGCAGCATTGGATACGCCATTTTTTCGGGAATCAACCCCTGCTTTTGGTTGATAAAAGCGTCAAGCGTAATGCCATCGACATACTCCATAATGAGGAACAGGCCGTCTGCGTTTTCTTCAAAGTTGAGAAAATGCACAATGTTGGGGTGGTCCAGCGGCAGCAATGTCCGCGCCTCGTCCTTAAACTTTTTGCGGACAAGGTCGTTGTCTGCAAAGTTTTCGTTCAAAACCTTAACCGCTACTTTATGGTTAAGGGTCTTGCTGGCAGCCAGATAGACACTACCCATACCGCCACCGCCGATAAAGCTTTCAATGCGGTAGTTCAGTATTTCTTTTCCGATTAAATTTTTCTGATTAGCCATAGATGTGTGTGTTTTTTAATGTTATTTCCCAAGTAACCATTGCAACAGGCGAGAACGCTTTTTTGTCGGCGTATCCGTTGCAGGTTTTGCTGCTGCGCCCTGCTTTTGTGCAAATGCGGCTTTTACGTCTGTCCATTTTAATGCTTCTTCGCCTGCCAAAAGTAGAGACGCGGCGTACCGCGTTTCTACCGTGCGATTATGTATATTTTCGCCATTTACGGCTGTTCCGTTTGCGCTACGGTCGCTAATTTTGTAGTAGCTGCCGCCGCCGTCGGTGTTTTGTACAAATGTTATATCCAAATGGTGGCGGCTCACTCTATGGTTGTGCGGCGCAACAGTAATATCGCAATTCAGCCTTCCTACGGAAATTGTGTTGCGGCTGTCAAGCTCGGTATCGGGGCCAACCCGCGTTCCTCCTCCACAAATTTCCAGCTCAAGCTCGCAGCAGGACTGAAAGCGCAAGCGCATATCTTTACAGGTTGCCTTATCCAAAATGCTCTGAATAAAATCAGATACTTTCGGGTTGAAATGTTGGGCTTTCGGAAACGGTTGCTTAATAATTGTTTTTCGGGTATCAAAATCGTTCGTTTGCTTCACAAACGGAGTTCGCCCTGTAAGCATAAAGAACAGCACGCAGCCGAGCGAGTAAATATCCGACAAGTGGTTGATGCTGTAGCCCAACGCCTGCTCGACGCTCATGTAGCCGTCTGTGCCAATTTTTTGCCCGACAGTGAGGTTTGAGCTGCTTTTCATATCTTTTACCACGCCAAAATCGAGCAGGCAAGTTTTGCCGTTGGGGCGAATCATGATGTTGTTCGGCTTGATGTCGCGGTGAACGTAGCCCAAGCTGTGAAAGTAAGAGAGCGCAGGCAAAATATCGCTCAGAATGATAACTGCCTCGGTTTCGGGCAGTACGCCGCCGTGCCGCTTCACGTACTTGTCGAGCGTTTCGCCCTCAACGTATTCCATTATAAGATACAAAATGCCGCCTTCCTCAAAAGAGTCGTACATTTTTACGATAGAGGGGTGATCCAGCTGCCGGTGCGTGCTGATTTCCTTATGGAAAAAGGCGCGCATATTGGCATCAGTTGTCAGCTGCGGGTGCATACGCTTAATCGCAACGCAATTGCCCTGCGGGTCGGTGCCGAGATAGACGTTGCCCATTCCGCCGCCGCCGATGGGCGTGTCATTTACGGTGTAGATTGAAATTTTCATATTCAAACAATCATTTTGAATTTTGAACACTATCTGTTGGCGGTTCTTGCAATTTTTCTTCTGGCTGTCCTTTATTTTCTGTTTCGCTGTCTACTTTCGGTGGTTTTACAGATACTTCAACTTTTACAGGTTTTCCACTTTTGGTTTTTCCTGTAATAATGACCGGCTCATTTTGCACTTTATTATCAAGAAATTTAAATATAATCGTATTATTTCCTTCTTTATCACAAAACAAATTCTGTATTCTTGGAAAAACAAACGTGGCTATATCTACATTATCCTTTTCGTTAAAAGTCAACTTTGCAGTCAATTCATTGCTACTTTTATCTATTGCGGCCTCGCAAATTTTTTGAATAACAATATCTTTTGGAACAATAGCCGGCTGTAGATTTTGTATTTTTTTTTCAATTACCTCATAAACAGTATCGGTTTTAATAATAATAACTGTATCGGGGGCAACAACAGCGTTATCGGGCATCGGCATTGGGCTCTGCAAAAAAAAAGACCACGCCAACCCACCCAAAATCAAACCCACAAGAGCAGGCAAAACATATAGCAGCAGCTCTTTACGGGTTACAGTTTTTTTACCGCCACCGCTTACTTGCTGTGCGCCAAGTGCATATTCTACCAGCTCCACGGTGATATTATCAACGCCGCCATTGGCATTTGCCATTTCTACCAATTTTTCGGCGCGTTGCTGAACAGGAATTTCGTGCTTTGAGATTACTCGCTGAATTTGCTCGTCGCCGACCATTCCTGTTAAGCCGTCGGAGCAAAGCAGAAAACAGTTGCCCGAATCCGGCTCTATCGGTGCGCTGCAAATAGCTGGCGGTTGCATAGAGGGTAAGCCCAAAGCATTGGTAATTTCGTTTTTGCGCGGGTGGCGTTCTGCCTGTTCTTTGGTAATTTGCCCTGCATCAACCAAACTCTGTACAAATGAATGGTCTTTAGTAATTTGCGTAATGTGGTGGTTAGCGACGATATAAATGCGGCTATCGCCCACGTGTCCGTAGTATGCTTTGCCGTCTGACGTGACCACGAGCATTACGCAGGTAGAACCCATACCTGCAAGTTCGGGCTGCTGTGCGGCTTTGCGCAAAATGGCTTCGTTAGCGGCAATAATGGAATTATGGATTGCTTCGCGCGGGTCGAGCGTAATGTTATTTACCAAAAAATCGCGGATAGCAGCAGCTGCTGTTTGCGAAGCAACCTGCCCGCCAACGTGTCCACCCATACCATCGCATACAACAAAAATTTTCATATTGGCAGCTTCAAATACTGCCATGCTGTCTTCGTTTGCCTTGCGCACCTGCCCTACATTAGTTGCCGCACCGGTAAGCAGAAAATTGTAATTGTAATCTGTGCTCCGTTTCATTTTTTAGGATATTTGTGGAATTGCAATGAAGATCAGCTTAGTAACACCAATACGGATAACATCGAAAGTGCTTAATTCGCCTTCGTCTGCCAGAGCTTCATTTACAAAAGTGCCGTTGCTCGACTGCTCGTCGCGAAACTTGAATTTTCCGTCAGCCACGCGGTACAAAATGGAAAAATGTTTGCCCGAAACCTGCAAGTCGTTTGGAATACTGACATCTGCGCTTGCCTCGCGCCCGATGTAGTTTCGCCCTTCATAAATATTGAACACTTGTCCTGCGGGGTTTGTGTCGTAAGTTACGAGCAAGCCCATAGCGCGTTTGCCGGACGGTGTGCCGGCGCCTGCGCCACCTGCGGGGCGAATGACCGTACCGCCGCCACTAGCTCCACCGCCGTAACCGCTGCCCTCCATCGGAATGGTTACGCCGCCAACGGTAGCGCCGCCGTTTACCTGCGTTCTGCCGCCACCGTCCTGATTTACTTCCGTGCCGCCGCCATAGCTACCAACGGTAGCGCTGCCGAAGCTGCTGTCATTTACTACTGTTCCTGTTCCCGGTGAGGGACAGAACGGACAATTATCGCCATAAATGGCGGAATCGTAAATATGCCCTTTGCTACAAGTTCTTTTTGCCATAATTTTATTTTTTTTACTTTACTAATTCGACTGCGTATTTGGCCTTGATAGCCATATTGTAACCGTGTGCGCCTAATTGCGATAACCCTGCGTGGTGAACACCTATCAGCTTTCCGTATTTGTTGAAAACAGGCGAACCGCTTGCACCACCAAAAGAAACAGCATTATGGCGGAACTGATATTCATCGCCTGTTTGCGTAATTTTTCCGTCTTGCTGGTCGGCTTCAATACCACTTGTGGTAGCTGCCAACGCTTCTCCCATAGGAAATCCCATTAAATATACTGCATCGCCTGCGATAATATCCTTATCTTCAACAACTGCATTGCTTAAATCAACAATATTCTCCACCTTCACGCCCGCAGGTAAAGTATGAGATTGAATTTGTATTAGCCCCACGTCTATTTCCTGCTTGCCACCTTCTTTGAGTACAACACAAGGAATTTTACTGCTTTGCGATTTGTGGGTATCATTCAAGTAAATGCCAAAATATTCATTATACATTTTGCCTTTTACCGTTACTTTTCCCGCTTTGGAAAGCAAAGCCAAATCTTCACTTACAGCCGCTTCAATAACTCGCTGCTCCCAATACGTTTGAATAAAATCTTTGATTTCTTGCTCTTTGCCGGAGGCGTATTCCCAAGGGACAACAATATGTCTATTTGTAACAATCTTTCCATCATTGGATACAATAAAACCGGTACCCGAACCATCAAAAAATTGTGCATTTTGTTCCGATTTAGAAGTAGCTGCATACAGATTTCCTTTTGTATTTTTCTGTATTCCTGCAAAATATCCCAGCGATTCGCCATCTAAAAAAACTTCGTAATAATATGCAAACTCTATGAGCACTACCGATTTTTTGTATTTTGCATAAATTTCTTCTGCCGACAATGTTTTTTCGCCACCATGAAACAAGAAAATCCCAACCACCACAACAGCTACCGCCACCATTGCCGCTGCAGAAATCAGAGCTGTTTTGAGCGTTTTATTCGGCTTCGGCTTGGGGGTAAAAATACTTTCCCAATCAAGCGGGTACTTGTTTGCAATCAAAATGCGGTCGCCTTTTTGCAATATTTGCGCGCTGATTTTTTGCCCGTTCACATAGGTGCCGTTGGTCGAGCCGCTGTCGGCAATCAGAATATCGCCGTTTTCTTTCAAAATCAGCTGCGCGTGGTTGCGGCTTACATTGCCGTAGTTCAGCACAATGTCGTTATTTTCCAAGCTGCCGATTGTTTTCTTTTGCTTGATAGCCGAGTTGTCGCCACTGAAAACAGGCGGCGCAGGGTTCTCCTTTGGCGCGTTCAGGTGTTTGAGCCAGTCAAGCGTGGCGTTGCCGACTTTGATTTGGTCGGTTGCCGAGATTGATACTTCGCCCGAAATGCGCTTGCCATTTACAAACGTACCGTTAGTGGAGTTCAGGTCTTTGATACGCACCTCTTTTGTATCCAAAATGGTGATCAAAGCGTGCTGCGACGATACGGTAACATCGTTGACAACAATGCTGTTGGTGGAGCTTCGTCCGATTTTCAGTGTTTTCATTTTTAGTGAAGTGAATTATTTTAGTAAAATCTGCGATATTATGCTGATCGTTATGCTGATAGCTATGCTGATATATGCTGAATTTGTAAAGCCGGATAATAATAGGCTCGCTGCGCTTGGCTGCCTGACGGCAATTAGCGTTACGCTCTGCGCTATGCTTGATGGCCATGGTTGCTGAATTTGAAAGAGATGGAAAAAATGAAAAAAAGCCTGCACCATGCAAAAAAAATGATGCAGGTATATGTTGTTTTTTCGGAAAAAAGTATAGATTACGCGCGCGAAAGTTATTGAACTGTGTGTGTGTGTGTGTGTGTGTGTGTGTGTGTGTGTGTGTGTGTGTGTGTGTGTGTGTGTGTGTGTGTGTGTGTGTGTGTGTGTGTGTGTGTGTGTGTGTGTGTGTGTGTGTG
>JAISGH010000025.1 GCA_031263185.1 Prevotellaceae bacterium
AGAGGGGCCGGGGGTGAGGTCTCTATGGGATGACACTGTTAACTGTTATATCTTGTTTATTCGTCATTGCTAAATAATCCCTACGGGATTATTTAAAGCGACAATTTGAAATACACCCAAATAATAAGGTCTTTTCTTTTTTCGGAATATTGAAAGAAAATGTTGTGCCTTAGCCACAGGCGCACCTAAAAATACCCCACACAGCTATTCGCGTACATTACTTCCTGCAAAAACTTCCCGCTTCCTGCAAAACTTTTGTTGCTTTCCTCCGAAAAAAATAACGATTGCTTCAACGAACATTTTGAGCTTGCTATGGAGATATGCCGCATTATGCCTATCCTAATAGTTAGGTATTGCCATTTTGGTAAAATATCCGTAATCTTGCTCCCCCGAAATGGAGCAAAATACCTCTGCACCCGCGAACCGGTGCGCTGTGGCGAGCGGGTGACGCAGCGCATTTTTTACGGCAGCTTTATACGGAAATCGCCTTACAATTATCACAACAATTAGGTATTGCTACTCAAATGGAATACCCATAACTTTGAAGCTTAAAAATGGACACAAAAAACCGAAATGAAAAAAAATAGCCTGCTTTTTTTTATAATCTTCCTAATATACGCGCTTTCTTCCGCCGCCCAAGATACGATACCTGCAAGCAGCGGCCTGCCTGCGGCGGCCTCGCTGTGGAGCAAAGCAGCCTCGCGCCTGCAAATCGGCGGCTACGGCGAAGCCGTGATGCAGCGCATGCTTTACAGCGATAGCCCTTCGCGCTACGCCTACCCCGCCAGCCACGCCAGCGAAACGCACGGGCGGATGGACTTGCCGCACGTGGTTTTCTACTTGGGATACGACTTTGGGCGCGGCTGGAAAATGGCGACGGAGGTTGAATTTGAGCACGGCGGTGCCGGCGCAGCTTACGAAATAGAAAAAACCGAAGCCGGAGAGTACGAAACCGAAATAGAAAAAGGCGGCGAGGTTGCCATTGAGCAGTTCTGGATAGAAAAAACGTTTGCCCCCTACGCCAACCTGCGCATGGGGCACATCATTGTGCCGGTGGGGTTGACCAACCAGCACCACATGCCCGTTGAATTTTTTTCGGCGCTGCGCCCCGAAGAAGAGTCGGCAATACTGCCCTGCACGTGGCACGAAACCGGCGTGAGCTTTTGGGGACGTGCGGGCGCGTGGCGCTACGAAGCCCTGTTTATTGCCGGATTGGACGCCGAGCGGTTTAGCGACGCGGGCTGGATTGCCAACGGCTCCACCTCGCCCTACGAGTTTAAAATTGCCAACGCCTACGCCGGCGCTCTCCGCCTTGACAACTACTCCGTGAAAGGGCTGCGGTGGGGATTGAGCGGCTACTACGGCTACAGCGCCGCCAACAGCCTGAAGCCCGAGCGCTACGCAGCGCGCAGCGCAAAAGGTATTGTTGCTATCGGCGCGCTCGACGCGGTGTACAACGACCATAACGTATTAGCCCGCGCCAGCTTCATTTACGGCAACTTGGGCGGCTCGTACGATATTTCGATAGTAAACAAGCGCCTGCCGTCGGCAAGCCCTTCGCCGCGCACCGATGTGGCCTCCGACGCGCTGAGCTGGTACGTGGAGGCGGGATACAACGTGCTGTCGCTCTTCAGCCACCGCCGCAGCAGCAGCGAGGCCAAGCTGTACGCGTATGCCCACTACGGCTTTTACGATTCGATGTACCGCACGGCAGAGGGGATTCCCGACAAGGCGTGGTGCGCGCGAACTATCCTCAGCGGAGGGCTGAATTACTTCCCCCTGAAGGAGGTCGTTATCAAGGCAGAGTACAGCTTCGGCAAGCTGGCTGCGCCGTACAACAACGAACCTGCTATTTCGCTGGGCATTGGCTACGCCGGAATGTTCAGGTAACTTATTTGACAATACTCTTTGACGACGTTCTTTGACGACGCTCTTTGACATGCTGTTTACACGCTTGCGCTTTTGAAAAAAAACGCTACCTTTGCTTCGATTTAGGCAAAAAATTTTTTTACGCTATGCAAACATACCAAATTAACGCTTGGGTTTCGGAGAACGGAATTATCTCGCTCCCCAACATGCCGGACTTGTACAACAAGAAGGTACAGCTGGTGATTACGCTCAAAGAGTCGGAACCGAAAAAATCGGCGACGACGAAAACAAAAACGCTCGAATTGGCAGCGAAGAAAACGGAAACAGAAGAGGCAAAAAAAGACAAAAGCCAGCTTGTTTCGGATTTTGCGGCGTTGTGCCATTCGGCAAAAGTAGAGGCGGAGGCAGATGCCGCGAATTTTCCTAAAAAACGCCTTGCTACAGATTTTTTAAGGAAATGGTCGGGTATCATCAAAGATAAACCCGACTTGCCGGATGAAGAGGAAAGCCTTGTAGATAAGCTTAGGTACAAGTACCTAAAGAAAAAGTACGATATAGATGGCAGCTACATATCCGACGAGGATGTGGACGACGCTCGGTATGATTACTTAATGGAAAAGTACAAATGATAAAGGCGCTAATAGATACTAACATCACCGTAGATGTTGCCTTGGAAAGGTCGCCTTTTGATAAAGAAGCGAAAATCATTTACGAGAAAATCGACCACAAGGAGCTGCAAGGGTATATTTCGGCTTCGACTATTACGGATATTTTTTATGTAATACGTAAAAAGATAGGTAAAGAAATGGCTTTGCAATACCTGCAAGATCTATTGGAAGTAGTTGACATCCTACCCGTTAATAAAGACACTATCCATGCTGCCCTGGCGTCCGGCTGGAGCGATTTTGAGGATGCCGTGCAGGCTCAAGTAGCTTTGGAGAACGGAGTAGACGTTATTGTGACAAGGGATATGAAGGATTACAAAAAAATAGAAAATATAAAAGTTCTCCCTCCATCCGACTTTATCAGGTACGTGGATAGCCTCCGGTAAAAGCTGGAAAAGCAAAAAAGCACAGGAAGGAACAGAGCGTGTAAACAGCATATAAAAATTGACGTTTACGCGCTTTTTTCATGGATTTACAGAACACCAAATAATCACACTAACGCTAACTTTTAAAACAATTATTAAAAAATGAAAATGTCCTTCAAAACCCTTTTAAAGGGAGCGACAGCCGTAGCGCTGCCAATAGTTTTTGCTTCTTGCGAAAAAGACAAGAATACCGACGTTGTCAGCATTGACGACACGTACAAAGCCATCCTCAAAGAGTATGTGGACGGCGTAGTGGTGCCCACCTACAAATCGCTTGCCGAGGCAGCGCTTGATATGCGTACCGCTAACGAGGCATTGAAGACCAATGCATCGGAGGCAAATATTCAAGCCGCTGCTGATGCATGGATGGCTGCGCGCATTTACTGGGAAAAGAGTGAAGCGTTCCTTTTTGGCCCCGTGAGTGAAGATGGCTTCGACATTGACGCGCACATCGACTCGTGGCCGCTGGAAAAAGACGCTATTGACGAAGTATTGAACAATGATGCTACCGGGCTTACCGGAGAAAGCGCATGGCGCGACCTTGATGCCGAGGTCATCGGCTTTCACACCACCGAATACCTGCTGTTCCGCGATGGACACGCACGCACCAGCTTGACCCCCGCAGAAGTAAAATACCTGACCGCTGCTACCGATGCCCTGATATGGGACTGCGCGCTGGCATACGTGGCATGGGCTGGCGAAAATAACGTGTCGGCAGACATTAAAGCCGTCTTTAACGAAAATGCAGAAGTGGTAGCCGCCTTGAATGGCAATACCACCTATCAGAATTTCGCCGATAAGCTTAAAAACGCTACCGGCAAATACGAAGGAAGTTTTGTTGCCGCCATGAGTGAGATTTCAGACGGCGGTGCCGACATTTCCGATGAAGTAGGCGCCACAAAGATTGAATCGCCCTTTGCAAACCACCTGGTAGAAGAGGTAGAATCGTGGTACAGCTGGCACTCGCTCGACGACTACACGAACAACATCATCAGCATTAAAAATGCCTACTATGGAGGTATTGGCCTCAGCACTCCAAAGGCAAATTCCATGAGCGCCTACGTGGCAAGCAAAAATGCCCAACTGGATACTAAGGTTAAAGCGCAAATCGAAGATTGTATTACAAAAATCGCTGCTATCGGCACGGGTAACAAATCGTTTTACGAAGTGGTACGCGACCAGATTAATGGTACGCAGGTAGATGCCGCTGTAGATGCTTGCGCCGAATTGGGAACTTTATTAAAGCAAGTTACCAGTAGTATAGAATAAATTTTTTTGAAACTTGAATATTAACAAAAAGAAATGTTCTGCAAGCGTACCATTGCGCTTGCAGAATGTTTCCATTTAAGAAAAAAAGGGAGAATGAAAATGAAAGTAAAAATGAAACAACGTGCTCAGCTTATTTTGGCTGTTACATGTGCAGCTTGTTTGGCGGCCTGCGAAAAAGACCAGCCTAATGATAGCAACACCAAGCCGGACAAAGAATACAGCGAAGAATACTACGCCGGCGGAAAAGCCGGGACGGTATTCATCACCTCCTCGTTTGCCTACAAGCAGCCCATGCCGGTGATTGACGAAGACCCCACGCTCTACAAGCAGTTTATGCGCGGCGAGCGCATTTCCGACAGGAGCTTTGTGGCGACGGAAGGCATGGGCTACTCAGGACTTGGGCCTGTCTACGTGCGCAAGTCGTGCATTGCCTGCCACCCCAGCTACGGCGGGCACAGCCAGCGCATAAGCGGCAAGTTCGACAGCAACGACAGCCGCAACGGTTACCTGCTCACCATTTACGATCCTAATTCGCCCACGCTGGCGATGAACACCACCTACTTTACCGGTATGCCGCAAACCCGCGCCGTGTTACCGTTTAAGCCGCCCATCGACGAGAACAAGGGCAACGGCATAACCATCACATGGCTGAACCACACCGACGATTACGGCAACAAATTTCCCGACGGCGAAACCTACGAGCTGATTTACCCACAGGTAACCATCGATCAGGAGGCCGTCCTGTTTGACGCAAGCGAAGTTGACATGAGCAAGCATAAGGTGGGTATCGAGGCCACCATCGGTATTTACGGCACGGGGCTGCTCGACGCCATCTCGGACGAAGACTTGCGGGCAGAGCACCAGCGGCAGCAGGAGCGCGGATACTGCCAGGGGCTTATCGGCGCAGACATTGACGACGACGCCACCGGCGGCAACAAGTACTACCCGGGCAAGCACCCGGGGCGCTTTACCTACCTCTGCACCCGCGGGTCGCTCGACAACGGGCCGGGCGCCAACGCGATATGGAACATCACCAACGTAAACCGCACCGACCGCACCAGCCTTTACATTACCCGAAAATACGCAGAGAAGATGTCGCAAGACCCGGACGTGCGGCAGCTCTACAGCGGGCTGACTTCGGAGCAGATTGCTGATTCGCTGATGTCGAGCAAGCAAAAGCCGGAAATGACGATGGACGACTACGAGGCGTTTATGGTGTGGCACCGCGGCCTTGCCGTGCCCGCCGCCCGCAACCTCGACGACCCGAAGGTGCAGCGCGGAAAGGAGCTGTTCAGTAGCGCAGGCTGCGCTGCCTGCCACCGCCCCTCGTGGAAAACGCGCGACAACTACCTGCCGCTGCCCGCTATTTCCAACCAGACCATTTATCCCTACACCGACCTGCTGCGCCACGACCTCGAAATGCACGAGCCGGGACGCGCACAGGTGTGCCGCACTACGCCGCTATGGGGGCGCGGGCTGATGAAAATCGTGTCGGGGCACAGCGACAGGCTGCACGACCTCCGCGCCCGCAACACCGTAGAGGCCATCATGTGGCACGGCGGCGAGGCGCAGCAGAGCAAGGAGAAGTTCCGCAACATGCCGAAGGAAGACCGCGACGCGCTGATACAATTTTTGGATGCAATATAGTTGCTGTAGAGACGGGGCGCGCCCCGTCTTTACCACCCTCTTTCCCCCCGTGCGCCGTCATTCCCGCGAAAGCGGGAACCTCCTCCACAACCTGCCGCACTTGGGACGACAACCGTATGCTAAAACCGTATGCTAAAGCATACGGTTGTCACCCCTGCGGGGTTCGCCGTCCCGGAGGGACGGCGCAAGTGTCTATTGAACATAAATTCTACTATGCTAACTTTTATTCAACGGTTATGAAGTACGTTAAGCGCAGCACTTTTGGGGCGCTTCTTGCAGTGATGCTGACCCTTGCGGCGGCTACCGGCGTAGAAAAAATCTACGGCAACGATTTTGTCCACGAGCACGTTTACGGTGCATGGTGGTTTGCGGCGCTGTGGGGCGTACTTGCGGTATCGGCGCTGGCGTACATATTCCGCGTAGCGCTTTACCGCAGCAAGCCCGCGTTTGCGCTGCACTGCGCGTGGGCGATTATCCTGCTTGGCGCGTTGCTCACCTTTACCACTTCCGAGCGCGGCTACATGCACATCCGGCAGGGCGAAACCGTCCGCGCCTACACGTCGGACAAAGACACCGCTGAGCGCCCGCTGCCCTTTGAGGTAAAGCTGGTGCTGTTCGACATAGAGTACCACCCCGGTACGCGCGACCCCGCCGACTACATCAGCTTCTTGAAGGTGGACGGCGAGATGTGCCGCGTATCAATGAACAAAATATGCACCCGCCACCACTACCGCCTCTACCAAATGGACTACGACCCCGACGAAATGGGCGCCGTGCTCGCGGTGAACCACGACCCGTGGGGCATTGGCGTTACCTACGCCGGCTACCTGCTGCTGGCGCTGTCTATGGGCTGGCTGCTGTGGCGGCGCATAGGGTGGAAAGGTTTGCTGTGGACAGCTGCGCCCGTAGCCGCCCTGTGGTTTTACATTTCGCAGCTTAACCCCATGACGCCGGTGCTGCGCTCGCCCATGCTGGCGGCGCACGTATCGGTGATTATGGCGTCGTATGTGCTGCTTGTATTTATCACGGTGACATCCGCTGTAGGCTTGTGCTCCCGCAAGCGCAGCGAGCGGCTTTACCGGTGGAATACCGTGCTGCTTTACCCAAGCGTTTTCCTGCTCGCAGCGGGCATATTTATCGGCGCCGTATGGGCCAACATCTCCTGGGGGCGCTACTGGGGCTGGGACGCCAAAGAAACGTGGGCGCTCATTACGCTGCTGGTTTACGCCATTCCTTTTCACCGGCAAAGCCTTGCCCTGCTCCGCACACCTTCCAAATTTCATTGGTACTGCTTGCTGGCTTTCGCCGCCGTTGCCATGACCTTTTTCGGCGTAACGTACCTGCTCGGCGGTATGCACAGCTACGTGTAAAGGCTATTTCTTCTTTTATTAAGCGTACTTGCGCCGGAGTTGACGGACGAAGTGAAGTGTCTATTTCATTATCTTCTCAACAATCTTATCTATTTCGGCCAATTCCTGTGATAGGTGTTTTTTGATTTCTCCGCGCAGCTTACCGAGCGAATGTGCCGACAGGTCATTTTGCGGCGGATTGCTCTCAACAAACGCTTTTGTCTTGTCGGCGCAAAGTTTTCCCAATGCGGCCAACTTTACGTGCTGCTTGCTTGATGCATTATACTTTGGGAAGTAAATATTGAGAATTTTTTTGTGAACATGCCGTGGCCCAAACAAGCCTCTTGCCTGAAAATTTTTAATCCGCTTATTCGGAATGGACGAATTAAGAATAGCAGCCAAGTAATTCGCCTCCAGCTCGTTGTCAGTATAAAAAACATACGTTGTTGATTCAACAAAAAAATCAAAATCAAGCGTGTGCCTGTCAAATACCAAAGCGTTGGCATCTTTTGCCGAAGCGGTGTAAAGCGCCAAGTAGCGGGCGTTCAGGTTTTGGTCGGTTAGCTTATTCAGCCAATTCAAATAATCGGAAGCGTTAATGCTTCTGTTTTTCTCCGTTCTGCTGATATTCCAGCTATTTTCTGCATTTTCAAACCATCGCCACGCCTTGAGCTCGCCGGCCTTCATCAGCTGCTCGGAGGTGTGGAGCTTTACTCTTTTCAGCCCGTCTTCTTCTTTCTCCACCGTTATGGGTAAGGCGACCCAAGCGGGATGGTGCAGGTAAAATGGCAGAATGGACTTTGAAATGGCCGTACGGAAAATAAACTTATTCTCAACCTGCCCCTGCAGCGCCATTTTCCACGGCGCTTTGGCGTCTAACAAAGCATCCGCTGAAGTTTTTACGCTGATAATGTTGAGGCTTTTAACTAAGCTATCGGGTATTCTTTTACTCGACAAATCCTTGCTTGCCACATCAACAAAGTAAAATGCGCGGGGCACGATAGTCGCGCCCTGCTTAAAAAGCAGCCTGTACGGATTTTCGGCATGTTGGGCGCTGCCTTTAGCGGTCGAAAAGGCGGTTGACTTGCCCTGCTTCACCAAATGCCACTGAACGGAAGTTTCCTTTAGCCGCGCTTCGGCAGCGTCGTAGTGGCAGTTGTGCGCGGGCAGGCGCCCGGCAAGCTGTTTCCCCTCTACCGCTACCGGCAGCTTGCCGTTTCCGTTGCCATTTCCATTTCCGTTGCCATTTTTTTTAGCGGCAAAAAACACGCAGCTTGGCACGCGAAAAAGCGGCTGCACGCTGTCCAAATCCCAAATGGCGGTTAGCTTAAATCCTTTTGCCTCTCCGCTGCGGGTGCGGTCGTGCTGGTCGCCGCTAAAAAACGAGCGCGGCAGCACAAACGCAAGCCGACCGGTTTCTTTCAAAAAGTAGCTGCTGCAGTGCGCCAAAAAGATGGCCGCAATTTCGAGGTGCGGATAGTTGGCCAATCGCGTGGGCTTCACGCTGTACCGCTCAGCCAAGCTGTTGAGCACATGCTGGTAGTCCTCGCTGTTCACTGCGCTGTAGGTCAGCCAGGGTGGGTTGCCGATGACAAAATCAAAAAATTGGTGCAGAAAGTAGGGCTTGTACTGGTTGGAAATTATGAACTTCCATATGCTGTCGCGCTTTTGCTCTTTTGCCTTCTTAAAACCCCGGTAAATATTGTAGTAGCTTTCTGCTAGCGAGTGGCTTACATTGCTTGAGATTTGTTTTTGGAAGATGCCTGTAAAATCTTTCTGTGAAATTGATTTCCCATTTAAGCCGTGCACCGAAAGCTCATCACAAACCTCAATAGCCCGGTTAAATTCATCTATATTGTTGAAAATAAGTGAGTTGATTTTGTACTTTTCGCGGTCAATAGGCATTTCAAATTCTACGCCCCACAGCGTATTTTCGTTAACCGGTGAGTAGAGCGTATTCGCAAGCAGGATGTTGAGGCGAACGGGCTGCTCGGAGCCGGTAACTGCTTTTCCCAAGGCAAGCAGCACGGTGGTTTTGGCGATTTGCACGGAGAGCGGGTGGATATCGATACCGTAAATTTGCCGGCTGATTTCCTCGGCAGTCGCCTCCGGGTTCTGCGTTTTTATTCGGTGAATGGCTGCCCGCAGGAATGAGCCGCTGCCGCACGAGGGGTCAAGTACTTTATGCTGCTTTTTGATGTCAAGCTCGCTCACAATACGCTCGCAGAGCCAGTCGGGTGTGTAGTACTCGCCTAAGCGGTGGCGCGTGTCGAGGTCAATCAGCTCCTGGTATACGCCTTTGAGAATATCCTCGTTTACATTTTCAAAATCGAAAGTTGAGAGCTCTTGCGCCACAAGCCGAAATACTTTCTTCAGCTTCGGGAAATTGCGGCTGTCGCTTACCCAGTGAAAAAAGTCGCTATCTACAAAGTTGGCGATGTTGTATTTTTGAAAAATGCTGCCGTTCAGAATGTTAAACATTGTATCGTCGTCAATGTAGTCATCGCTCGACACCACCGAGTAGGCAAGCATTTTGGAAAAAACGCTCAGGTAGGAGTGAATCAGGAAAGCGTCTTGGCGCTGCTCGAAGTGCCCGTAGGCTACGCTGAGAAATTTGCGCCACTGCTCGTGCGACGCCTGTATCTCGCCGTACTTCTTGGCGTCGTTGAACCACCGGTTTAACTCCCGAAAAGATTCGATAAAAATAGCGCTCTGAAACCCAAAAGATTCCTTCACGCTTTTTAGCGTGGCGCGCTGCTTGGCTTCCCGAAAGAGAAAGCGGTCGAGCCAGTAGTAAAACTCCTCGGCGTTATTTTCGGTCAGCGTAAAGGAAAAATCGGTCTCGTTAAGTATAAGCTCGTGCTCCTGCAGCGTTTCGAGCCTGTCGATGCAGGAAACGTCCGGCACAACTATCTTCCAGCTGATAAAGTCGGAGGCTATAAGCGTAAAGTCAAACCCTGCACCCGAGCGCATTTTGCCCAGCATGTAGCCGGCCAGCTGCTCTTTTGCATGACCGTACGTTGCCCGCAAATCGTTCTCAAATTCGATGATGATATTGTTGTAAAGCGTATCGGCCCGGCCTTTGTGAAGCTTGTCCCTGCGCGGAATGTTCAGCACCGTTGCCTCTGCCCCAAGCGTAATTTTGTCGATAATCTTCCGAACTTCGATATTCCCCGCGTAAAGGCGATTTAAAAGGTCTTTAAATACCTCCTTTTTTGTCAGCTCCAAGCTTGCGGATTTGATTTTTTGGTAATACTGGTTGATATGGTTGAGTTTATCGTTCATAAATCGCCATTTTATCGAAATTCAATCTCAAAATCTTGTTCTCACAAGCCAAATTCTGCTTATTTCGTTACTGTCACCTATCTACTATGGTTATTGCTTTTTCCGGGAATTTTATTTGGGGAACGCGCTTGGGTACCCAGTTAGCCGGCGCTGCGGATTTCAAAGATTTTGTAAGGGATTTTGTGCGGGGAACGCCTGTTATTTGCGCTATGGCTGCTGCAAGTAACGGTTCCTGCGGTTCTCCCAGCTCATATAAACCACCTTTCCATGGACTTAACAGTGGAAGCTGAATATCTACTCTGTTGCCGTTATCGTCTGTATAGTAGGCAACAAGCGTTTGATAGCCCTCTTCCCACTCCGATATTTTGTAATCAGGCTCAAGCCCGTAGATGTAGTTGCCGACATCATTAGCGTCTGTGAGGCGGGAAATGAGCGGCTGCAGCTGCCATAAAACACGCTTGTCGTCACTCTTAATCGTCATGGACGCTTTGTCTTTTCCTACTGTCGTCAGGCCTGTATGGTGCACATCCATGTATGGCTTCAGCCCGTGTATAACCAGCTCGCTTGCCGATGCAGTATAGCTTGTGGTGATTACATATAGGCGGCTAAGGTTTAATCTCGGTATCTCAACATTGGTACCGTATACTTTGTCAAGAAAATATTCATTGAATACACCTTCTCCATATATTTTTTTCAAAGAATCCGCATAGTAAGCATTATGCTGTTCTTTGGCGAAGATTTTTTCGGTGCTTCTGTTGGGGACTAATGCACTTGCCAGGTTCATTGCCGAAGTCAGATAGCCGCCAAAATTGTAGCGAAGGTCTAAAACAAATTCGGTAATTCCCTGGTCTTTAAGATTTTGTATGCTTTGTATCAGCTCTATATCATATTCATAGCTGTCGGATCTATCGGTGGAATTTCTTTCGAATGCGTTATACATCAGGTAGCCTATTTTTACGCCCGAGCTTGTAATCACTTTACTGATGAAAACAGGAGACGGCTTTGGCGCAGAAGCGCTGAAAGGCGTCAGTACCTCTTTCTCTCCCTGACTATTGTACACTCCGAGCGTACAGGAGGTAAGGTTGCCAAGTATTGTTCCATAGTTGTCATAATTTATACTTGTACCGTTTACTTGATATATTATCTGCCCTCTTTTAAGCCCTTTAGCCTGCGCGTCGCTTCCTTTGTCCACAGCGGTAACAAACAGTCCAACGGAAGAGAATGTACTTTCTACGGTATCAGGGAAATAATTCATTGGAATACAGCTAAACCCGGGCGTTGCACCTGCATTTCCGGGCGTTACATCCGGGTTTGTCTCCGGCCGCTTGGACATGTCTTTTTCAATCCAAGAGAAGCGGTCTCCGCTAACCTCCCTATATCTATAAAGAATGTTGTAAAAGAAGTTTTCCGGATTTTGTGTATAATCGGGAGATGCCGGCAGCTCTTCATTCCAGAGATAAATCCGGCGCATTTGGTCATATATCCAGCGGTTGGTGTATTCTTCGTCGGTCAGGTCGGCATCGGGGTCCTCAACCTCATTGCCCGTATCCTCAACCTCACTGTCCTTACTGCACGCAGCAAAGAGTAACGCTGTAACCAGGATAATAAATGGAATTTTTGCTTTCATAAATGTGTTGGCTATTTTGGTATGCATTAAAGTAAATTGCCTGCAAATATAACAAATTAATCGGGTTAGCCGGCTAATTCTTTTGTCGGCTAAATCTTTTTTTGAGGTGCTATTGATTTTTTCAATAGACGCTTGCGCCGTCCCGTAGGGTAGGTTGTGCAAAAGCCTCCAAAATCAACATCATGCAGCCAGCTTCTTTTTTCTTTTAACAGCAAGATTTTCAGTAAGATTGTCATCATTCCAGGCCTTCAAGTCTTTCATAAAAACGCTTTCAAGCGCCTCCTTAAAATTAATTTTGGAGCGCTTCCTCACCTCCCCCATTCGGGTTAGCAGGGGTAGGAGTAATACGTAGGAAGTGATCCCGTTTAAGCGATTTTTTGACCGCCTGAATTTATAGTAGCCAAACATGGACTCTATGATGTCGCTTGAGGCATGCCAGCAACTTTTATCATCCTTGAGCTTTAGCCGCTCTTCTTCCAAATACGATGCCACGCTATCCCTTACTTGCTTTACTCGCTTGCTTCCCGTAGCCATCTCTGTATGGAGAATGGCGGTGCAAGTAGCTACGGTTTTTTCGCTCAGCCCTTTTGTTTTTAGTATTTTAAGTATGCTGTTTAGGGGCTTGAACACGCTGCTTAGCTCGTTGAGTAGCGCGCGGCTGGATTCAAGAAAGCTAAAAGCCTGCTTTTCTTCTTGTGCTAGCCGGGGAAAAATATGAAGAATTTTCCTGCCCCAGCGGACAAATAGGGATAAATTCATGAACCGGGCTATGCTGCGCGGGGTCGGCGGAAGCAGGTAGCTGGCCGGGCGCATGGCTTCCTTGGCCTTCACGGCGCCTAGGGCTTTCATGTACGCCGTCAACTTTTTGGACTTGCCATACACCTTCTCTACCAGCAACGCTACGGTATGGCCAACATCCCGCAGGTGAACGTAGCCTTTTTCCCGCATGGCCTTACTCAGCTTTGAATCGTTGTCGCTAACTACATACACGGGGGGCTGCCCAACCTTTTTTTCTACTTTATCCAGCGCTGCTTTTACCTCTGCGCTGCTCCAGCTGGATGCCACCGAAATATTCAGTACGCTCACGTCCTTCTTTTGCAAGGCCCCTGCCTTCTCTTTCTCGGCATCTATGCCAAGCGTCAGCAGCATCTTTTCGCTGCCAAGCATTATGCTTTCGTCTACTATTGCTGCATAGCCATGCTCCGCCTCTTTTTCCATGGGGCTGTGGTACACCTTGTATCCGCTTTTCTTTACCCAGTTTTCTATCGAGTTGGGGCAGGGGATGGATTCCATTTCCCACTTTAAAGAAGTGTTGAGTAGCTGCAGCATGTTGGATAGGCCCTGAAAGCTTACATGGCATTTGGTGTATAGCTCCACGCACAGGCTTACTATCAAATCTGTATATTTATGCCTTTCTATGGAGGTCTGAGACAAGATCCCGTATACCTTGCTCTTTTTTTTTAGCTCACCCTCCACGGCCCGCTTCTCAAGCTTTAGCTTCTCCACCTGCTCTGTTTTTTTCTTTAACTTTTGGGTCTGCTTTCTTGCCTGCTGCTTCGCTTGCTTTACTTTTTCCTGCAATGCTGCAACGAGCTGCCTCAACTCGACCATCTTTTTTTCCTCTTTTACCGTCATAATTGATTATTTTTTAAGTTTTTATTCGGCAAAAATACATGTTTTTTTTTATCCTCAAAAATATACTTTTGCACAACCTACCCGTAGGGACGGAATGTTGGTAGAAAACCCGATTATCCCCCGCCCCTCCCCGTCCCGTAGAGGCTGTGTGAAAAGGCGACGGTTTGCTGAGGTCAATGTTGACAAGGGCTGAAAGCCCGACATCAATAGTGTAGGGCAACGCCCTACGAACAGGAGTCCACCACATGTCGTTAAGCCCTGAAAGGGCGTAATCAAATGGCATGAAATATATTACGCCCTGTTGGGGCTTAACGGCGAGGGGCGCGCTCCCACACACAGGGCGTTGCCCTGTGCTAATGATGTAGCTCTTTCAGAGCTATTTGCAGGCGACCATCTTTTCACGCAGCCTCCTTTGGAGAGGGGCCGGGGGTGAGGTCTTGGCGGCCAAAAACAAAAATCCTTGCCCCGAAAATTTCGGAGCAAGGAATACTTGCTTTTTTGAAATATATATACTATTAATACGCGCGCGCGTAACGTATTGAGTACTGTGTGTGTGCTTAGGAGAATTAGGAATTGAGAATTAGGAATTACGAATAGGGCTAACGCCGAATGAAATCGGTTATCCCCACCACGCCCCGTCCCGTTAGGGACGGAATATGGGTAAAAATAAATGACAACATGCTGGTAACCAATATTCCGTCCCAGCGGGACGGGGGAGAGGCGGGGGGCAGCATTTCTACCAATATTCCGTCCCTACAGGACGGCGCAAGCGTTCCTCGCCGTTGCAGCAAAATCATTTTTGGCACACTAACCATCTTCATAGCGCCTCAAAAAAAGATTTAGCCGGGAAATTTGAGAGAAAGGCGGCGGCGAATTTTGCCCTGTGGCGTGAGAGTGCGCCGCTTATTTGGCGCTACTCCTTAATTTCTACATACGTTATCTTCAGCTGGGGCTTATTGATCGTGTTGTCTATCAGTACGCTGCTGGCATCGGAAGTGTAGCCGTAGGGCACCATCAGCAGGGGCTGCGTGGCGCCTTTCTGCACGCTGTTGAAGTAGTGGGTAATGTTGAGCGAGTACTGCATTAGCGACCGGTTGAGCGCACCGTCGAAGCTTGAGCTGAAGCTTCCGTCCGAAGCGTACATATCCCGAATGGCAGCATACTTTCCGTTAGTCCTGCTGCTTGCCTCCACAATGCACTGCAGCTGAGTTGAGTACTTGTCCAGCGCCGTGTAGTTGTTTTCGTCCGACACGTGCAGCACCAGCTCTGCGCGGCTAATGGCGTAGTGCCTTTTTTTATCGCCCACGCCTGTCCACGCCTCCAGCGAATCTTTGTTTATGGCCATCCGGGTAGCCACGCCGGCCAAACCTTGCATGTAGAGTGTTGTATTTGTATTCGTACTCGTATCGCTCCGGAGGTGGTCGTTACCATGCCAAAAAACGTTGAAGCGGGGCGTGGTGTTAAATGCGTGAAAGGTAAACGACTTGACGCTATCCTTTGTTGTAACGCCGTCGTCGTCGGTGTGGGCGTAGTGGTAATATGCAACGAGAGCGCTTGAGGCGTACTCGCTCGAGGTGTTCACCATGCTTACGGACTTGATGCTGCCGCCTGCGCCATCGTCCACCTTCACGTACATCCCCTTAAAGTAGGTCAAAAAAGTGTCGGCGTCGGTCGTATGGTTAAACAGCCTGTCAAATAAGTTGCCGCTATCCGTTAGCTTTACGCGCGCCGTAGCGCTTGCGGCGCTAATGCTGCCGCTGGCTGCAAGGTTGATAGCCATGTTGGAGACACTTTCGGCAACGCTTGGCGTTCCGTAGTACGTTGTGTCTATGCTGAGGTCGGTCTTGAGCTCGTACACCTCAACGTTCATCGGCTCTTCGGGCATTTTGTCGCCTTTGTAGGTCGAGGAGAAGCCCAAGATGAGAACAACCGAGTCGAATTTGGTAACGCTATCTTCAAACGGGTAGGAGGTAGTAGCAGGCTGAAGCTGCACAACAAACCCTGCGGAAGTTTTCCCAAGGCGAGAATCGTCCATGCGCCCCAGCATTGCTGTGCCAAAGCTGCTTGTTGGCATTGAGTCGAGCTCAACGGTTTCCATCGTAAAGAAGCCTGTAGCGTTGAGCGTTTGTATTTGCAGCTGCTGATTGTCAGGTATGAAATCTTCGCCTACGGTTTTATCCATCTCTATGCAGGTTTGGGCAAGCAGTGAGAGCAGCAGGGCAAGCGCCGGTGCGGCAAGCCTATTGTTTTTCAGAAACTTTGTCATAAAAATTAATGTAATCTTCTACGTACTGCTCCTCGCGGAAGGGCAGCACCGGAATTTTTAGCGTTTTGATGTGCTTTTGGAGCTCCGGGTGTATGTGGCTGCTGCCAATCGCCACGCCATCGGCGTACGACATGGCAAACTTCATCAGGTTTACGTAACTTGCTTTCGACAGCGCCTCCACCTCTTTGGCTTTTACGCCGCCAAGCAGCACCTTTTTATGAAAGTAGGAGTCAAAAAGCGCGTCGAAGCTTTCGTTGTACACGGACAGCACCACCTTGGCCTTTGCAAAGAGCGGGTCGTCGCGGTACGCCTTTTTTACAAAGAGCGGCGTTATCATCGAAAACCAGCCGTGGCAGTGGATTATTTCGGGCTGCCAGCGCAGCTTTTTGATAGTTTCGAGCGTACCGCGGGCAAAGAAAATCATTCGCTCGTCGTTGTCGCAAAAAAATGCGCCACCCTCGTCAAGCTGCATCTCCTTGCGCTTGAAGTAGTCCTCGTTGTCTATGAGGTACACCTGCATACGCGCCGACGGTATGGAGGCCACCTTGATGATGAGCGGGTGGTCGGCATCGTTGATGATGAGGTTCATCCCCGACAGGCGAATAACTTCGTGCAGCTGGTTGCGCCGCTCATTGACGCAGCCGTAACGCGGCATAAATGAGCGTATTTCGTTGCCTTTGTCCTGAATAGCCTGCGGAAGGTAGCGCGATATTTTGGATATCTCGGTTTCCGACACGTACGGCATCATCTCTTGGTTGACAAACAGTATTTTACGATTAGTTGCCATATTTTTTTATGGAGGTACGCTGATAAAATGACTGCAAAGATACTAAATTATTTATAATTTAACGATTTATAAATTCGCACAAAACCTATAGATTTTGCATCATAAATTACAACTAACTCACTACAAATGCAATATAGCGCATGTTGGGAGCGCAAAAAAATCTTATTTTTTTCCAAATGTTCCCTTTGAAGGCTTCGGAATGTCCGCTGTCGCCTTGCAGCAACAGCAAAAGGTGCGCTTCAAATTGCCTTACGCTTGCCTTGCTCTTACGCCTCTGCCTCTGCCTTTTTGCTCCGCGCAACGTGTATGCTCAGCTCGTAGAGCAGATACATGGGAACGCTCACCAGCATGAGCGTTAGCGGGTCGGAGGTAGGGGTGATGACGGCGCCGATAACCAAAATTACCACTACGGCATGCCGCCGGTACTTTTTCAACATTCCCTTGCTTACCAGCCCAATGCGCGATAGCGTGTAGGCCAGCATCGGCATTTCAAAAACCAGCCCCATAGACAGCAGGGTAGTGTAAAAAATATTCATGTATGAGGTCAAGTCAATGCGGTTGACAACGTGTGCGCCAAATTGGTAGGTACCCAAAAAGCGAAACGCAAGCGGAAAAACCAGAAAGTAGCCCAGCAAAACGCCCGCCGCGAACAACACTATGCACGAGAAGATGAGGGGAATACTGCGCTTCCGCTCGCGCGGGTAAAGCGCCGGCGCGACAAACCGCCACAGCAAAACAATCACCACCGGCAGCGACAGCAGCAGCCCGACGTACAGCGATGCCGTCATGTGGGTAAAGAACGGCGAGGCCAGCCGCGTGTTGAGCAGCTCTACCGCAAACTCGTCGGGGCACAACCCATCGAAATGCAGCAGCGCAGACAGCTTGCACATTGCGCGGTAAACGATAAAGTTGGAATCCTGCGGGGCAAAAATGGCTTGGGTCAGCCGCTCCTTGTTGAAAAATACCAGCACGGTACAAGCCATCACCGCCACCGCAACGCGCAGCAGCACCCACCGCAGGGCTTCGAGGTGATCCCAGAACGTCATGTCCCGCTGCTCGGGCGCCGCGCCGTCGCCACTCTGCTGCTTGCCCATGTCTGCCTACTCCCTTATCGCTTTTTCGTCGCCGTCAATGTTTTTCTTAACCTCGCTCTCCATATCCTTTACGCCCTCCTTAAAGCTGCGTACGCCCTTGCCCAAGCCGCGCATGAGCTCCGGAATTTTTTTCCCGCCAAAGAACAGCAGCACCACCAGCGCAATAATAATTATTTCGGGCATACCGATGCTGCTAAAAAGGCAAAGCACAAATTTGGTGTTCATGATGTCAATTTTTTTATTGCTTAATAGAATAGTTTCGGCGCAAAGGTACAAATTTACTTTGTATGGGCAAATAGCTTGAGAATTTGGGCGTAAGTTTTTCCCGGTGGAGATGCCAATTTTTCTCCGGCACCTCAAAAAAAGATTTAGCCCTCACGCGATGGTAAATTATAAAATATTATTACCTTTGCAAAGGTAATTCTTTATTCTTGATTATTACCTTAATAATAGATTCCTAGATGAAAAAGATTTTGGGATTAGATTTGGGAACAACGTCCATTGGCTGGGCGTTGGTAAACGAAGCCGAAAACGGAAACGAAAAATCGTCAATCATCAGGCTTGGCGTAAGGGTCAATCCGCTGACGGTTGACGAGCAGCAAGATTTCGAAAAAGGCAAGAGCATTACCACCAATGCCGATAGAACGCTCAAGCGCATCTCGCGGCGTAACCTGCAGCGCTACAAGCTTCGCCGCGAAAATCTAATCGAAGTGCTCAAGGAGCATGGCTTTATTACCGATGAAACGATACTGTCGGAAAACGGCAATCAAACAACTTTTGAAACCTACCGGCTGCGAGCAAAGGCGGCCACAGAAAAAATCTCACCGGAAGAATTTGCCCGCGTGCTGCTGATGATTAACAAGAGGCGTGGCTATAAGAGCAACCGAAAAGCAAAAGGTAGCGAGGATGGCGCGCTGATTGACGAAATGGAGGTTGTTGCCAAGCAGCTTCGCGAGGAAAATCTTACTCCAGGACAATTTTGCTTACGGCTGCTGCAGGCAGGGAATAAGTTTTTACCTGATTTTTACCGCTCCGATTTGTACACGGAGCTGAATAAAGTATGGGATAAGCAAAAAGAATTTTACGCAAATTTTTTGACGGACGAGCTGAAAGAAAAGCTGCGCGGAAAAAACGAAAGGACAACCTGGGCTATTTGCAAAGAAAACTTTATTTGGACTGAAGCGGACAGCGGTGAAAGCAGGAGTAAAGAAAAAGAAACATCGCGTACACTTGCCGGCATAAAAAGAAAGGGCAACGCTGCCGAGCAAAAGGCTGAAAATTTTGCATGGCGCGCCAAAGCCATTGCCGAAAAAATACACCCTGAAGAGTTAGCCGTTGTGCTGTCAAAAATCAATTCGCAAATCAACAGCTCAAGCGGCTACTTGGGGGCTATCAGCGACCGAAGCAAGGAGTTGTTTTTCAACAAAGTAAAAAAGCCGGACGGAAGCAACCGCGCGCAAACCGTTGGCGAGTACCAAATGGAGGCTCTGAAAAGTAACCCCAACGCAAGCCTGCGCAACATGGTATTTTACCGTCAGGATTACTTAGATGAATTTAGTACGATCGTAGAGGCAAGGAAGCCTTTAATAGGTATTACCTACAAGCCATATTTAGGGTTAGAAGGCATTAAGGATATTGTCAAAGTTCGAGTCAACCATATCGGGCAGATTGTTTCAGCCGGAGAGTACTAATCGTGACAAAGAAAACTCTCTACATTGAAAATCCCGCCTACCTCAGCCTGAAAAACATGCAGCTGGTCGCTAAGCTGCCTGAGGTTGAGAAAAATGACACGCTGCCCGACACGTTTCGGGCAAGTAGCGTCAAAATGCTTCTTGCTGATGGTTGCAGCAGGGCAAACGGCGGCCTCTTTGGCCAAGCGCTATTCGGGGGCGAAAGCCGTAAAATTGCATACCCGAATTTTTGAATGTAGAAAATAATGTAGAAAATGAGATAAATTTCTCTACATAATTGGTATATAGTAACGTAACATGGACAGATTAGGCAAAAAACGTTACTTTTGCGCCTCCGGCAAAGAGGCAAATCCTAAACTACAAAAATTTTTTATGGCGTTAGATTTTTCAAAAATGAATGGCTTGCTACCGGCGGTAGTGCAAGACTACAAAACCGGCAAGGTGCTCATGGTTGCCTTCATGAACGAAGAGGCATACTGCAAAACTATTGATACAAAACTTGTAACATTCTTCAGCCGCACCAAAAATCGGCTGTGGACAAAGGGCGAGGAGAGCGGAAACTTCCTTGACCTCGTGAGCGTAACGGAGGACTGCGACCACGATACGCTTTTGGTAAAAGCAAAGCCGCGTGGCGCAGTATGCCACACCGGCGCCGATACCTGCTTTGGCGAAAAAAACACGAGCGGTATCCTCTTCCTCGAATACCTGCAAAACCTGATTGCTACCCGCAAAAAGGAAATGCCGAGAAATTCGTACACAACCGTGCTCTTTCAAAAAGGCGTAAACAAAATAGCGCAAAAAGTAGGCGAAGAGGCGGTAGAGCTGGTTATTGAGGCAAAGGACAGCAACGACGAGCTTTTCCTGAACGAGGCTGCCGACCTCATGTTTCACTACCTTGTGCTGCTTACGCAAAAAGGCTACGCCTTGAGCGATGTGGTGCAGGTGCTGGAAAAAAGGCACAGCTAAGCAGCCGGCTTCACAGCGCTTTGTGCGCTGCGAGACAGAAAACATACTATGCTGAAATATACACTGATACTATTCATCTTTGTGGTTATAGCTGCTGCTGCACGTGCGCAGAATTCTATATTGGATTCTACGCCGCAGGCGAGCAAGCGCAAGCATTTTCCCTACAAATCGCAAATATTTCCGGTTGTCCTGATTACCACAGGTACGGCAATGATGTGGAAAGGAAACCGCGAGGTAAACCGCTGGGCGCCAAAAACCGGCACAACGGTTGACGACTACCTGCAGTACGCCCCCATGCTTGGCATGTACGCCGCCGACCTTATCGGCGTAAAGGCGCAGAACAGCGTTTGGACGCAAACAAAATATCTGGCGTTTTCGCAGCTGCTGTGCGCTGCCGTGGTGCAAACGCTAAAGTACACCGTCCGCGAGCAGCGCCCCAACCGCGGAATGTACAATTCATTCCCCTCCGGCCATACAAGCGTTGCGTTTGTGGGGGCAACGGTGTTGTACCACGAATTTAAAAATACCAACAGAATTGTGGCGTATAGCGGTTTTATCGCGGCCACAGCGGTGGGTACTTTGCGCGAAACCAACCAGCGGCACTGGATTTCGGACGTGCTCGCAGGCGCAGGCATCGGCATACTGTCCGCCAACTTGGTATACTACTTTGAGCCGCTCAAAAGCTGGCAAATATTTTCCAAATCCGACAAAATCTCTCTCCTGCCCTACTACGACGGTAAAAGTGCAGGGCTATCGCTTAGCATGGCGCTAAACGCCCCCAAGCTCTAAATTTTTGGCTAAATCTTTTTTTGAGATGCTATGAAAGTAACTTGCAGTTCGATAGTTAGAATACGGATAAAACGAGGGTCAGCAGAGCAACCTCATTTCCAACCTCATTTTTTTAACAAAACAACCTCAGTAGCACATAGTTACATAATATATCCAAACCTCATTACCTCATTTTTTTTCGTGCCCATTTCATTGTTTTAATGAGGTAATGAGGTTGTTTATATGCGTATTAATTCATTGCTACTGAGGTTGTTTTGTTAAAAAAATTAGGTAAAAATGAGGTTTCAAAATTTCGCGGGAATGACGGTGGAAAGGAGGAGGGAAAGACTCAAAATGAAATTTTCATAGCACCTCAAAAAAAGATTTAGCCAAATTTTTCCGAAATTAGGAATTAAAGTACGAATAACGGCAGTATTTTATAATAAATTCATAGTTAGCGAATTAGCAAAATTTCAGAGGGTAGTATTCTCCTTTATTTTTGCCCTGCTCATATTTTTTTACAAAAAAATAATAGAAAAAATTTGCCACTTCAATAAAAAGCGCTACATTTGTACCCTTTTTGGCAGGGAGAAGCATCTACGAAAAGTTATGCCGATGTAGCTCAGTTGGCCAGAGCAGCTGATTTGTAATCAGCTGGTCGTGGGTTCGAATCCCTCCATCGGCTCAGTTCTTTGATAATAAATTTTTTTGGGGGGATGCCAGAGTGGTCAATTGGGGCAGACTGTAAATCTGTTGTCTTCGGACTTCGGAGGTTCGACTCCTCCTCCCCCCACGTATACGAGGCCGCAGCAGGCAATGAGCTGCAAGCATTAGCTTAGATGCTGCCTAATCCTCCGGCAGGAGAAAATGCGGAAGTAGCTCAGTTGGTAGAGCATCAGCCTTCCAAGCTGAGGGTCGCGAGTTCGAACCTCGTCTTCCGCTCCAATGCTGATGTAGCTCAGTGGTAGAGCACTTCCTTGGTAAGGAAGAGGTCATGAGTTCAATCCTCATCATCAGCTCTCTTTTTTTGTTCGGGCTACATCTAAGTATTCGACATCTAATTTCGAGACCAAAAATAAATTTAATAACTAAACATTTACAGCTATGGCAAAAGAAAAATTTGCAAAAACGAAGCCGCACGTGAACATCGGTACGATTGGGCACGTTGACCACGGCAAAACTACGCTCACGGCAGCCATCACCACGGTTTTGGCTAAGCAGGGATTGTCGGAAATTCGCGATTTTGCGTCTATTGACAACGCTCCCGAAGAAAAAGAGCGCGGTATCACCATTAATACGGCGCACGTGGAGTACCAAACCAAAAATCGCCACTATGCGCACGTAGATTGCCCCGGACACGCCGACTACGTCAAGAACATGGTTACCGGCGCCGCTCAAATGGACGGCGCTATCCTTGTTTGCGCCGCTACCGACGGCCCTATGCCGCAAACGCGCGAGCATATCCTCCTTGCATGTCAAGTGAACGTGCCGAAAGTGCTGGTATTTATGAATAAGGTTGACCTTGTGGACGACCCCGAAATGCTCGACCTCGTGGAAATGGAGCTCCGCGAGCTGCTCTCTTTCTACAAGTACGACGGCGACGCCGCTCCCATTATTCGCGGCTCGGCGCTCGGCGCGCTCAACGGCGACCCACAGTGGGAAGCAAAAGTAGTAGAGCTGATGGATGCGGTAGATTCCTACATCCCCGTTCCTCCGCGCGACAACGAAAAGCCTTTCCTGATGCCCGTTGAAGATGTCTTCTCCATCACCGGACGCGGTACCGTAGCAACCGGACGTATCGAAACCGGCGTTATTGAGGTATCCAACGAAGTTGAAATCATTGGCCTCGGCGAGCAGCTGAAGAAAAGCGTGGTAACCGGCGTTGAAATGTTCCGCAAAATTCTTGACAGGGGCGAGGCCGGAGACAACGTAGGGCTGCTGCTGCGCGGTATTGACAAGAAGGAAATCCGTCGCGGTATGGTAATTGCCAAGCCCGGCTCGGTAACTCCCCACACCAAATTCGCGGCCGAAATTTACGTCCTGAAGAAAGAAGAAGGCGGTCGCCACACACCGTTCCAAAACAAGTACCGCCCGCAGTTCTACCTCCGTACGCTCGACGTAACCGGCGAGGTTGACTTGCCGGAGGGTGTAGAAATGGTGATGCCCGGCGACAACGTTACCATCAACGTAACGCTGATTACGCCTGTGGCCATGCACGAAGGTCTTCGCTTCGCTATCCGCGAGGGCGGCCGTACCGTAGGCGCCGGCCAAATCACCAAAATTTTGGAGTAACTCTCGGTTGACCATTGAATAAAGTCAGATAGTTAGCTCCTTATAAGGAGGAGCTAACTATTTTATGGCAAAACAGGGGCATAGTTTAATGGCAGAACGAAGGTCTCCAAAACCTTTGGTGGGAGTTCGATTCTCTCTGCCCCTGCTAACACGCAAAAAAAAATATCGCTATGATAAAATACATCAAAGAATCGTACAACGAGCTGGTAAATAAGGTAACGTGGCCTACATGGAGCAGCTTGCAGGCAAGCGCTGCGCTGGTAATGGTGGCTTCCCTTATTTTTGCGCTGGTTATTTTTGCCATGGATTTTGTATTCCAGCATGGCATGGAAAGTATTTACAGCATTCTTTACTAATAAAAAAACGTAGCAATGACAGAGGGCGAAAATTCAAAAAAAATGTGGTATGTGCTACGCGCCATAGGGGGTAAGGAAAAAAAGGCTAAGGAGTGCATTGACAACGAGGTGAGAAGGTTACACCTTGAAGATCTTATCGCTCAGGTGCTTATTCCTGTCGAAAAAGTGTACCAAATACGCAACGGAAAAAAGGTGAGCAAAGACCGCCTCCTTTTTCCGGGTTATGTATTTGTAGAAATGACGCTTACCGCCGAGATTCAGCTTACTTTGCTGGATGTTCCCAACGTTATCGGATTCTTGGGAGATGGCGCCAAAAAAGGCTCTGCAATACCGCTGCGCCCCACCGAAGTGAGCCGAATGTTGGGTAGCGTGGACGAAATTCAGGATAAGGAGGAGCAAATTTCCACGCCCTTCTACGTTGGGGATGCCGTGAAAGTTATTGATGGCCCATTCAACACTTTCTCCGGCGCCATTGAAGAGATAAACGAAGAAAAGAAAAAGCTGAAGGTGATGGTCAAAATATTTGGCCGCAAAACGCCGCTGGAGCTAAGCTTCCTACAGGTAGAAAAGGAGTAGCTCTTAGCCAACAGGAATGTTACGCACATTTGAAATAGCCCGCCCAACCTCAGCTTCCAATCAGGGGTAGCGGGACACAAAACAAAACTTTAAAACAAATTTAAAAATGGCAAAAGAAGTAGCGGGTTTTATTAAGCTACAGATTAAAGGTGGGGCAGCCAACCCTTCGCCTCCTGTAGGCCCTGCGCTGGGCTCTAAGGGTGTGAACATCATGGAGTTTTGTAAGCAGTTCAATGCAAGAACGCAGGATCGCGCCGGTAAGGTGCTGCCTGTTGTCATTACTGTTTATAAGGACAAGTCGTTTGACTTTATCGTCAAGCAACCCCCCATTGCTGTTCAGCTCAAGGAAGTCGCCAAGTTAGACCTGAAAAAAGGCGGCTCAGCCGAACCCAACCGCAAAAAAGTAGCCAACGTTACGTGGGAGCAAGTAAAGGTAATTGCCGAAGGCAAAATGCCGGACATGAACGCTTTCACGGTGAAGTCGGCTATGAGCATGGTTGCCGGTACGGCGCGGAGCATGGGCATTGAGGTGAAAGGTGAATTTCCTGCTAACGTGTAAATTAAAAAATCCCTTTTGAGAAATGAAGCCTACAAAAAATAGAAAGGTTGTTTTAGGAAAGGTTGAACCGGGCAAGCACTACAAGCTCGCTGAGGCAACAGGCCTTTTGAAGGATATTTCCTTTACAAAGTTTGACTCCTCGGTTGACGTGGCGGTGCGCTTAGGCGTAGACCCAAAAAAATCCAACCAGATGGTTCGCGGCGTAGTAACGCTGCCGCACGGTACGGGTAAAAACGTGCGCGTGCTGGTGCTCTGCACGCCCGACAAGGAAGCCGAAGCGCAAGCTGCCGGCGCAAACCACGTTGGGTTGGACGAGTATATCGAAAAAATCAAAGGTGGGTGGACGGATGTTGATGTGATAATTACCATGCCCAGCGTAATGGCAAAAATCGGTGCGTTAGGTAAGATACTCGGGCCTCGCGGCCTGATGCCTAACCCAAAAACCGGTACAGTAACTATGGAGGTGGGCAAGGCAGTGCAGGAGGTAAAAGCCGGTAAAATTGACTTTAAGGTTGACAAAACCGGCATCGTTCATGCGGCTATAGGCAAGGTGTCGTTTGACCCCGAGAAGTTAGCCGAGAACGCAAAAGAGCTTATCCACACCATTGTGAAGCTCAAGCCTTCGACCGCCAAGGGTACTTACCTCAGAGGCATCACCATTTCATCAACCATGAGCCCCGGCTTGGCTGTAGACCCCAAGTCGGTTGAAGACCTTAAATCGTAGTAACAAAAATCCATTATGAAAAAAGAAGAAAAAAACGTTATTATTGACAGGTTAGCCGAGCAGCTCAAGGGAACGCCCAACTTTTACCTTACGGACATTTCGACGCTCAACGCAAAGAAAACGACCGCATTAAGGAGAAAGTGCTTTGAAAAACAGATAAGGCTGGTAGTAGTAAAAAATACTTTGCTGCAAAAGGCGCTGGAAAAAATAGGTTTTAGCGAAACCGATATTTTTGGCGTGCTGAAAGGCTCTACGTCCATTATGTTTGCCGAAGTGGCCAACGTACCGGCGAAGCTCATCAAAGAATTTCGCGCTACCGGCGACAAGCCTGTACTCAAGGCTGCCTACGTGCAGGAGTCGCTCTACGTGGGCGACCAAATGCTTGACGAGCTGGTGAACATCAAGAGCCGCGAGGAGCTTATTGCAGATATTGCAGCGCTGCTGCAGTCGCCTGCCAAGAATGTTATCTCTGCGCTGCAATCGGGCAAGCATACGCTTGCCGGGCTTGTAGAAACGCTCGAATCGCGCGCTGCATAGCGCTTTGTACTATCGAAACAATAACACGCCAAGGCCGCCCGGCCGGCACTGTAAAAATAGGGTGGCAATTTTTTTAGTAAACTAACACTTAAAAAAAAACATAAAAAATGGCTGACGTAAAAAAATTAGCAGAAGAGCTGGTAAACCTTACCGTAAAAGAAGTAAACGAGCTCGCAAAGATTTTGAAAGAAGAGTATGGCATTGAGCCTGCCGCCGCTGCTGTGGCTATAGCCGCTCCTGCCGCTGCCGGCGCTGCCGCTGCCGCCGTAGAGCAAACCGAATTTGATGTAATCCTCAAGAGCGCCGGCGGCAACAAGCTGCAGGTGGTGAAAGCGGTAAAGGAAATTACCGCTCTTGGCCTGAAGGAAGCAAAAGACTTGGTTGACGCCGCTCCGAAACCTGTAAAGGAAAAAGTTTCAAAAGCTGATGCCGAGAACATAAAGAAGCAGCTCGAAGAGGTAGGAGCAGAAGTTGAAGTTAAATAACAACTTCTTTACCAGAAGATAGTTAGGTTTAGAACTTCGCTCACATGAAGTTCTAAGCCTATTGCTGTTTACACGAGTAGTTTTAGCGTTCAACATCTTATCTTTACAATAAATAAAAACATGCTCTCACAAAATAATACTGCCGAGCGCATCAGCTTTGCTACCATAAAAAATAAATTTGAACATCCCGATTTTTTGGAAGTGCAGCTGAAGTCGTTTCAGGATTTTTTTCAGCTTGAAACAACTCCCGAAAATCGAAAAAGCGAAGGTCTGTTCAAAGTTTTTCAAGAAAACTTTCCCATTACCGATACCCGCAACAACTTTGTGCTGGAGTTCGTTGACTACTTCATTGACCCTCCGCGCTACGGCATTGACGAGTGCTTAGAGCGCGGGTTGACTTACAGCGTTCCGCTCAAGGCAAAGCTCAAGCTTTACTGTACCGACCCCGAGCACGAAGATTTCGATACCGTAATACAGGACGTTTACCTGGGCACCATCCCCTACATGACGCCCCGCGGCACATTCGTCATCAACGGCGCCGAGCGCGTGGTGGTGTCGCAGCTGCACCGCTCGCCGGGCGTATTTTTCGGCCAAAGCACGCACGCCAACGGAGCGAAGCTCTACTCAGCCCGCATTATCCCGTTCAAAGGCTCGTGGATTGAATTTGCTACCGACATCAACAACGTAATGTACGCCTACATCGACCGCAAAAAGAAGCTGCCCGTAACTACGCTGCTTCGCGCAATAGGCTACGAATCGGACAAGGATATTCTGGAAATATTTGGGCTGGCCGACGAAGTGAAGGTCTCCAAAAGTACGCTGAACAAGTACATCGGGCGCTGCCTGGCTGCCCGCGTACTCAAATCGTGGATTGAAGATTTTGTGGACGAAGATACGGGCGAGGTGGTTTCTATTGAGCGCAACGAGGTGGTGATTGACCGCGAGGTGGTGCTCGGAAAGGAGCATATTGAGCATATCCTCGAGTCGGATGCCAAGTCTATTTTGCTGCACAAAGAAGGCCAAAACGCCGCTGAGTATTCTCTCATCCTGAATACGATGCAAAAAGACCCCTGTAACTCGGAAAAAGAGGCGGTGGTGTACATCTACCGCCAGCTGCGCAACTCGGAGCCGCCCGACGAAGCCACAGCGCGCGATGTTATCGACAAGCTGTTTTTCTCCGACAAGCGCTACGACCTTGGCGACGTGGGGCGCTACCGCATCAACACCAAGCTCAACCTGACCATCCCGACCGACACCAGAGTGCTGACAAAGGATGACATGATTGCCATTATCCGGCACCTCATTCAGCTCATCAACTCCAAGGCCGATGTGGATGATATTGACCACCTGAGCAACCGCCGCGTACGCACCGTGGGCGAGCAGCTTGCCAACCAGTTTAGCGTTGGGCTGGCGCGCATGTCGCGCACCATCCGCGAGCGCATGAACGTACGCGACAACGAGGTATTTACGCCCGTTGACCTGATTAACGCCAAAACGCTATCGTCGGTTATCAACTCGTTTTTTGGCACCAACCAGCTTTCGCAGTTCATGGACCAAACCAACCTGCTTACCGAAGTTACGCACAAGCGCCGCCTGTCGGCTCTTGGCCCCGGCGGGTTGAGCCGCGAGCGCGCAGGCTTTGAGGTGCGCGACGTACACTATACGCACTACGGACGCCTGTGCCCCATTGAAACCCCCGAAGGCCCCAACATCGGCCTAATATCATCGCTTTGCGTTTACGCCAAAATTAATAAGCTGGGCTTTATCGAAACGCCCTACCGCAAGGTGAACAGCGGCAAGGTAAACCTTGTCAACAGCGAGGTAGTTTACATGAGCGCCGAGGAAGAGGAAGACAAAATTATTGCGCAGGCCAACTCTATCATTGATAGCGACGGAAAATTTGTAGATACCCGCATAAAATGCCGGCTGGAGGCCGATTATCCGGTAACGGAGCCTGACAAAATAGAGCTGATGGACGTAGCCCCCAACCAAATTGCCTCCATTGCCGCTTCGCTTATTCCGTTTTTGGAAAACGACGACGCCAACCGCGCCCTCATGGGGGCAAACATGATGCGGCAGGCCGTTCCGCTCATCCGCCCCGAAGCGCCTATTGTGGGCACCGGACTCGAAGGAGAAGTGGTGCGCGACAGCCGTACCCAGCTAATGGCCGAGCGCGACGGCGTTGTGGAGTACGTAGATTCGCGCGAAATTCACGTGCGGTACGACTACACGGAGGAAGAACGGTTTGTTTCGTTTGACTCCGACTTGGTGGTGTATAAAATTACAAAGTACCAAAAAACCAACCAGAGTACCTGCATTAACCTGCACCCCGTGGTGCGCAAGGGGCAAAAGGTAACCAAAGGGCAGCTGATGACCGAAGGGTACTCAACGCAAGGCGGAGAGCTGGCGCTGGGGCGTAACCTCAAGGTGGCTTTCATGCCGTGGAAGGGCTACAACTTTGAGGATGCCATTGTGCTTTCCGAAAGGCTGGTGCGCGAGGACGTTTTTACCTCCATCCACATTGACGAGTACATTATGGAGGTGCGCGATACCAAGCGCGGTATGGAGGAGCTAACCTCGGACATCCCCAACGTGAGCGAAGAAGCAACGCGCAACCTCGACGAAAACGGGCTTATTCGCATTGGCGCTACGGTTGTTCCCGGCGATATTCTTATCGGTAAAATTACGCCGAAAGGCGAAAGCGACCCCTCTCCCGAGGAGAAGCTGCTACGCGCCATATTCGGCGATAAGGCGGGCGACGTGAAGGATGCCTCGCTGAAAGCTTCCCCCTCGCTCTACGGCACGGTGGTGGATAAGAAGCTTTTCTCGCGCGTTATCAAAGAGGACAAAAAAACGAAGGCAAGCGAGCGGCAGCTAATGCTGAAGCTTGACAACGAGCTGGAAGCAAAGTCTCAAGTGCTAAAAACCAGCTTGGTAGAAAGGCTGTTTTCGCTGGTAAACGGCAAAGTTTCGCAGGGAGTGTCGGATTATTTTGGCACAGAGGTAGTAGCTCGGGGCGTTAAGTTCACGCAGCGCCTGCTCTTGGACTTGGATTACACCAACATAAACGCTACCAAATGGACTACGGATAAAGATAAGAATAACCTGATACGCAGGCTCGTTAACAACTACCTGATTAAGTACAAGGAGCTGGACGCCGCCATAAAGCGTAAAAAGTACAACCTTACCATTGGCGACGAGCTGCCGAGCGCTATTGTTCAGATGGCAAAAGTTTACATCGCCAAAAAGCGTAAGATTACGGTGGGCGATAAAATGGCAGGCCGCCACGGTAACAAGGGTATTGTAGCCCGCGTGGTGCGCGACGAAGATATGCCGTTCCTCGAAGACGGCACAATTGTGGATATTGTGCTTAACCCCCTGGGTGTGCCCTCGCGTATGAACCTTGGCCAGATATACGAAACTGTGCTGGGCTGGGCCGGCAAGCAAATGGGCGTAAAATTTGCAACGCCTATTTTTGACGGAGCGCAGCTGGAGCACTTAACCGAATATACCGACAAGGCAGGCGTTCCGCGCTTTGGCAAAACTTACCTGCACGACGGAGGAACCGGCGAGAGGTTTGACCAGCCGGCCACCGTAGGCGTTATCTACATGATTAAGCTTGGGCACATGGTGGACGATAAGATGCATGCGCGCTCCATTGGCCCGTACTCGCTCATCACGCAGCAGCCGCTGGGTGGCAAGGCGCAGTTCGGCGGTCAGCGCTTCGGCGAGATGGAGGTGTGGGCGCTCGAAGCATTTGGCGCAGCCAACATTTTGCAGGAAATCCTTACGGTGAAGTCCGACGACGTGGTGGGCAGAGCCAAAACTTACGAAACTATCGTAAAAGGCGACCCAATGCCAATCCCGGGATTGCCCGAATCGCTCAACGTGCTGCTGCACGAGCTGCGCGGGTTAGGGCTGAATATTGGGTTGGACTAAAGAGAACTAAAAACTAAAAGTTAAGAACTAAGAGTTAAGAACTAAGAGTTAGTCCTACAGTGACGGTACTTTATTAACCGTATGCTAAAGCATACGGACAGCAGGTGGGTAAACCTGAAATCTGAAAATTGAAATCATATAATGAAAAAAGAGACTAAGCTCAAGAGCAATTTTAGCCAAATAAGCATAAGCCTCGCCTCGCCGGAACAAATTCTGTCGCTGTCGAGCGGGGAGGTGCTTAAACCCGAAACCATTAACTACCGCACGTATAAGCCGGAGCGCGACGGGCTTTTCTGCGAGCGCATTTTTGGCCCGGTAAAGGATTACGAATGTCACTGCGGAAAGTACAAGCGTATTCGCTACAAAGGCATTGTGTGCGACCGCTGCGGAGTGGAAGTGACGGAGAAAAAAGTGCGCCGCGAGCGAATGGGGCATATTACGCTGGTGGTGCCGGTGGCGCACATCTGGTACTTCCGCTCGCTGCCAAACAAAATTGGCTACCTGCTCGGCATCCCAACCAAAAAGCTGGACGCCGTAATTTACTACGAGCGCTACGTGGTGGTGCAGCCGGGCGTTATGGAGGCGCAAGGCGTCAACACCAACGACCTGCTGACTGAGGAGGAGTACCTGCAAATTATGGAGCAGCTACCCAAGGACAACGCCCACTTAGACGACAGCGACCCCCAAAAGTTTATTGCCGACATGGGCGCCGAAGCCATCTACATGCTGCTTCAGCGCATAAACCTCAACGAGCTGTCGTTTACCTTGCGCGACCGCGCAAGCCGCGAAACCTCTCAGCAGCGCAAAACGGACGCGCTCAAGCGCCTTCGGGAGGTGGAATCTTTCCGCGAATCAATTGAGGTGAACAAGCCCGAGTGGATGATTATGAAGGTGCTGCCGGTTATTCCGCCGGAGCTGCGCCCGCTGGTGCCGCTCGACGGCGGACGCTTTGCCACATCGGACTTGAACGACCTCTACCGCCGCGTAATCATTCGCAATAACCGCCTGAAAAGGCTTATCGAAATTAAGGCGCCCGAGGTAATTCTGCGCAACGAAAAGCGTATGCTTCAGGAAGCTGTAGACTCGCTATTCGACAACTCGCGCAAATCCAACGCCGTAAAAACGGAATCTAACCGCGCCTTAAAATCGTTGAGCGACAGCCTGAAAGGAAAGCAAGGGCGTTTTCGTCAGAATTTGCTGGGTAAGCGCGTTGACTACTCGGCGCGTTCGGTGATTGTGGTAGGCCCCGAGCTCAAAATGCACGAGTGCGGCTTGCCCAAAGAAATGGCCGCCGAGCTCTACAAGCCTTTTGTTATCCGCAAGCTCATAGAGCGCGGCATAGTCAAAACCGTAAAATCGGCAAAAAAGATAGTTGACCGCAAAGACCCCGTGATATTTGACATTCTGGAGAACGTGATGAAGGGTCACCCTGTGCTGCTCAACCGCGCGCCAACGCTGCACCGCTTGGGTATTCAGGCGTTTCAGCCCCGCCTGATTGAGGGTAAGGCAATTCAGCTTCACCCGCTATCGTGCACCGCGTTCAACGCCGACTTTGACGGCGACCAAATGGCGGTGCACCTCCCGCTGGGCAACGCTGCCATTCTTGAGGCGCAGCTGCTCATGCTGGGGTCGCACAACATCCTGAACCCTGCTAACGGGGCGCCCATTACCGTACCCTCGCAGGACATGGTGCTTGGCCTGTACTACATCACCAAGCCGCTTAAAGGCGCCAAGGGAGAAAACCTCACCTTTTACGGAACGGAAGAAGTGCTCATTGCCTACAACGAAAAAGTTGTTGAGCTGCACGCCATTGTGAAGGTACGCTACCCGATTTGGCAGGAGGCAACCAACACCTACAAGCACGAGGTAATCGAAACAACGGTAGGCCGGATCATATTCAACCAGTGCGTACCCAAAGAGGTAGGCTACCTCAACGAGCTGCTGACCAAAAAATCGCTTCGCGACATCATTGGGCTTATCATCAAAAAGACCAACATTGCTACCACCGCCAAATTCCTTGACGACATTAAGGATTTGGGCTACCAAATGGCGTTCCGCGGCGGCCTGTCGTTCAACTTGGAGGACGTTATTATCCCCAAAGAAAAGCAGGAGCTGGTGCAGGAAGGCTACAATCAGGTAGAGGAGGTGGAGAACAACTACAGCATGGGCTTTATCACCAACAACGAGCGGTACAATCAGGTGATTGACGTGTGGACACACACCAACGCCAAGCTAACCCAAATCCTGATGAAGCAGCTGACCTCGGACAACTACGGCTTCAACTCGGTGTACATGATGCTCGACTCCGGCGCCCGCGGCTCGAAGGAGCAAATCCGCCAGCTCTCCGGAATGCGCGGCCTTATGGCCAAACCCCAAAAATCGGGGGCAGAAACGGCGCAGATTATCGAAAACCCCATCCTGTCGAACTTCAAAGAGGGGTTGTCGGTGCTGGAGTACTTCATATCTACCCACGGCGCCCGCAAGGGCTTGGCCGATACGGCGCTCAAAACCGCCGACGCCGGCTACCTCACGCGCCGTCTGGTGGACGTTTCGCACGACGTAATCATCAACGAAAACGACTGCGGAACGCTGCGCGGCCTGCTGGCGTCGGCCATAAAGAACAACGAGGATGTGGTAGTTTCGCTCACTGAGCGAATACTCGGCCGCACCTCGGTGCACGATGTGGTAAACCCGTTGACAAACGAAGTGCTGGTCAAAGCCGGAGATGAAATTACCGAAGATGTAGCTCGGGCAATCGAAGAATCGCCCATTGAGCAAGTCGAAATTCGCTCGGTGCTCACCTGCGAATCCAAGAAGGGCGTTTGCGCCAAGTGCTACGGCCGCAACCTTGCCACCGGACGCATGGTGCAAAAGGGCGAAGCCGTTGGCGTGATTGCCGCCCAGTCTATCGGCGAGCCGGGAACGCAGCTCACGCTGCGCACATTCCACGTGGGCGGTACGGCCTCAAACGTAATGAGCGACTCGAAAGTGGTAGCCCGCTACGACGGTATTTTGCGAGTAGACGAGCTGCGCACCATCGAAAAGCAGAGCGAAAACGGCAAGGTAGACGTAGCCATAGGGCGTCTGGCCGAAATGTACATCATTGACAAAAACACCGGCTCAACCCTCTACACGCACCCCGTGCCCTACGGCACTACGCTGTACTTCAAGAGCGGCGTTGAGGTAAAGAAAGGCGACCTCATTTGCGAGTGGGATCCCTACAACGCCGTTATCATCTCGGAGTACGCCGGTACGGTAGAGTTTGAAAGCCTGATAAAGGACATCACCTACAAGGAAGAAACCGACGACCAGACCGGCTACAGCGAAAAGGTGATTGTTGAGTCGCGCGACAAAACCAAAAACCCGCTGGTAACGATTGTAGGCAAGGACGGCGAAGAGGTCAAAAGCTACAACCTGCCCGTAGGCGCTCACATCGTGGTAGATCCGGAGCAGGAGGTGAAAATTGGCGATGTGCTGGTAAAAATCCCCCGCGCCGTTGGCAAGGCAGGCGACATTACCGGCGGCCTTCCCCGCGTAACGGAGCTCTTTGAAGCGCGCAACCCAAGCAACCCCGCTGTGGTATCGGAAATTGACGGCGAGGTGCTGCTGGGCAAAGTCAAGCGCGGCAACCGCGAAATTGTCATTACCTCAAAAACAGGCGAAGAAAAGCACTACCTCGTACCGCTGTCCAAGCAAATTCTGGTGCAGGAAAACGACTTTGTTCGCGCCGGCACTCCGCTCTCCGACGGCGCCATAACTCCGGACGACATCCTGAAAATTTTGGGGCCAACCAAGGTGCAGGAGTACATCGTGAACGAAGTGCAGGAGGTGTACCGACTGCAAGGCGTAAAAATCAACGATAAGCACTTTGAGGTGATAGTACGGCAGATGATGCGCAAGGTAGAAATTGCCGACGCCGGCGATACCCGCTTCCTCGAGAAGGAAGTAGTGGACAGGTGGGAGTTCATGCAGGAAAACGACTGGATTTTTGACAAGAAGGTGGTGATAGATGCCGGCAGCTCTACCGAGCTGAAAGTCGGGCAAATTGTAACCGCCCGCAAGCTGCGCGACGAGAACTCAATGCTCAGGCGCAAAGACCTCAAGCCGGTAGAGGCGCGAGACGCCATGCCGGCCACCTCGTCGCAAGTGCTGCAAGGCATAACCCGTGCGGCGCTGCAAATTCGCAGCTTTATGTCGGCTGCCTCGTTTCAGGAAACAACCAAGGTGCTCAACGAAGCCGCCATAAACGGCAAGGTAGATACGCTGGAGGGCTTGAAGGAAAACGTCATTTGCGGCCACCTGATACCCGCCGGTACCGGCCTGCGCGACTTCGACCGCCTCATAGTAGGCTCAACAGAGGACATGCAGAGAGTTGGGTCTAAAAGAGAAAAAAAGGTGGTGACGGTTATGGAGGGGTAGGCAAGGAAGCCTGCCTGCTTACAGGTTTTAATGAAAAGAGGGCGTCAAAAGGCGCCCTCTTTTTTTTATACATGCAGACAAAAATCGGGTAGAAATTTAGAGGCTCCCGCCAGCTCATGTCGTACAACAACAACTTTCATATAATTAAATCGTAAACGATTATTTATCAGTTGTTTGCAATTTGACATTTAACGCTGTTTAATGGGGGACTCATTTACTCACTCGTGTTTATTTTAAAGTGTTCGTGAACTCGCTACGCTCGGTTTCACCTAATTTTTCTACCAAAACAACCTCAGTAGCAATGAATTAATAAACAAAACATTACCTCATTAAAGCGATGAAATGGCCACGAAAAAAATAAGGTAATGAGGTTTGGATGTATTATGTAATTATTTGTTACTGAGGTTGTTTCGTTAGATAAATTAGGTAAAAATGAGGTTTCTGGTTACCCCACATCCTATCTGTCGAACTGTAAACTATTTTCATAGCACCTCAAAAAAAGATTTAGCCATCGAACTTTCAATTTTTGAATTCAAAATATTAGAGTTTATATTCAATAGTTGGGTAGTGTGCCAAAAATGATTTTGTTGCAACGGTTAGGGACGCTTGCGCCGTCCCGTTAGGGTGGGGTGTCAAGAATGTGATATTCACATAGTGATATTCACATAGTGATATTCACATAGTGATATTCACATAAAAATATTTTCGTTCTATTTTTGTGCCGTTAGGCACAAAATGTTGGTAGAAATAGATAGCTGCTGTATGATCGGTTTTTCGTGCCGTCAGGTACGAAATGTATATTTTCTGCCACCATTGTCCTCCATAAGAGACATGACGAGCAACAAATAATGGACGTAAATTTAAAAAATTGCACCCTAATTCTTGACACCCCACCCGCAGGGACACCCCCCTCCCCCGTATGCTTTAGCATACGGACAGGAGCAGCGCCGCCGCAGCTACCCTCGTGTCCCTCTCCCCTCTCCTTTGGAGAGGGGCCGGGGGTGAGGTCTCTACGGGATGACGCTGTTAGCTGCTATATCTTGCTTACTCGCCATCCCTAAGTAGCCTCACGGCAACGAAT
>JAISGH010000085.1 GCA_031263185.1 Prevotellaceae bacterium
ATATTCCGATGTAAACACATTAAAAGTTGAGAAAAATTGAAAATAGTAAAATTCAAATTGTAGATTTAATCATGTGTCTTAATGATACATACAACAGCATACTTTTTGCATCACCACCAAATATTTATCTCGCTATTTGCGAATTTTATGTTTGGCACAGTATATTAGTAAAGTGAGAATTTATGATGTATTTTGTGGAATGGGAATTTACGAAGACGGTGGGAAGAGAAGCCCCATTGTCGCTTTTGATGTTATTAAAACAATATTTAGAGAAGGCAAACTAAACGGCACTCAAATTTCATTAAACATAAATGATAAATCAGAAGATTGTGTTAAGAAAGTTAGAAACTATTTTGATACAAATAACAAAAATTTTTGCACGATCAAATGTTATAATAGCGATATTGAGGATATGTTTAACATTGTTCTGCAAGAAGTTTCTAAAACGCCAAATGATACGAGAAATTTAATATTCATTGACCCATACGGTTACAAAGATATAAACAAAGAACAACTCTTTAGTCTAATGGAAAATGGCAAAACTGAAATAATCCTATTTTTACCGATTTCACATATGCACCGGTTTACACAAAAAGCATTTCAAGATGAAGAAACAGCACAATACGAGCCATTACGAAGATTTGTAAATAGTTTTTTTCCTACAAGCCATAAAATGAGAAAAGAGCATATACCTATTATGGAATATATTCATTTTATAGCAGAAGCATTGAGAAATAAACACTTTTTTTCGACCTCTTATTATATTGAAAGAGATGCCGCAAATCATTTTGCTTTGTTTTTTGTAAGTTCTCATATTTTTGGTTTTGAAAAGATTTTAGAGGTAAAATGGCAATTAGATGATGAAGCGGGACGAGGTTTTAAAATGCCGCAACCGCGAGGATTATTTGATGAGCAATTTGCAGAGGAAAATAAGAATCAAAATGTTGAAAAGTTAAGAAATATTTTACAGCATTGTTTGTCAGAGCCAAAAACGAACGGAGAAATATATGAAATTACCTTGAAAAATGAATTTTTGCCCAAGCACACAACAGAAATTTTTGAAAAATGGCAAACGAGTAATCCAAAATTCAAAGTGTATGATTTGAAAACGAACAAAGAAGCGAGGAAAAAGTCATTTTATATCTCTTGGCCAAACTATAAAGAAAATACGAATAAGGTTAAATTTACAATTGAAAGACAATGAAAACAACAAAAATTGAATGGACAGATAAAACTTGGAATCCAATAACAGGTTGTACCAAAATGTCGGCAGGTTGCGTAAATTGTTATGCCGAAATGATGGCTCACCGCTTGCAAATGATGGGACAGGAAAAATACAAAAACGGTTTTGACTTAACTTTGCATAAAAATATATTAAATGAACCATTACAATGGAAAAAACCTCATACAATTTTTGTATGTTCGATGAGTGATTTATTTCACAAAGATGTGCCAGATGACTTTATAAATCAGGTAATGGGCGTTATCAAATTGACGCCACAACACAGATACCAACTTCTCACTAAAAGAGCAAAGGAGACGTCAATAAATTAAATTCTTAATTTGGTCAGCAAAAGTAGCATTTTCCTTTAATCTACATAATTATTTAAGTAGGTTATTTATTGACATCTCCAAAGCGAATGTCGGAGTACTTTCAGACACGTTCAGTTCCCGACAACGTTTGGCTGGGCGTTACGATAGAAAACCAAGTAGCAAAAAAACGTATAGATTTTTTAAGAAATTCGAAAGCGCCTATTCGCTTCTTGTCGTGCGAGCCACTTCTGGAAGATTTGGGCGAAATGAATCTTGATAGTATTGATTGGGTTATTGTTGGCGGTGAAAGCGGAACAAGTGCAAGGCCGATGAAACAAGAATGGGTATTGTCAATTCAAGAGCAAACCGAAAAACAAGGCTCTGCATTTTTTTTCAAACAGTGGGGAACTTGGGGTAGTGATGGGGTAAAACGCAATAAACACGAGAACGGCAAATTGATAAACGGAAAAATTTACCAACAAATGCCTGTATAAACAAGAGCATCGGAAAAATTTGCTACCTTTGCGCTCCAATAATACGCTAATGCGTGAAGCATTCAGGTATTCGGATAATGTTACTTCGGAAAAAGACGTTATCGAAATTGCGCTATCGGAGTATATTTTACGCCGAAAAAAGAAAACCACCAAAGAGTTGAAGGGAAAAATCCATTTCTGCGACGATTACGATTACAAGGCAATGCGGTGATAGCTATGGGAGCTACTAAAAATTCAACTTTTACCTAATTTTCTCAACAAAACAACCTCAGGAGCAAAGAGAGTAACGATGTGCATTAACCTCACTACCTCATTTGGGGAGTTTTTAAGATTTTCTTAGAAAAAAAGAGGCTGCACAGCTCGTGAAAGAAGTCACGTCTAAAGTTACCTTAACTATTGTCAAGTTGTTATGGATTAACTATTTCGTTATTCGATTTATTGGAAACCCAAAATGGTATATACATGGAATTTCGTACGCAAGTAGATGTAGCGCCAATGGCCTGCAAAATAGGCTACGAGCACAAAATGCTGGTTGTAGGCTCGTGCTTTGCCGTGAGCATAGGCGAGCGGCTGCAAGGTCTCAAGTTTGCCGCCATGAGCAACCCCTTTGGCGTGCTGTACAACCCTATCTCGCTGGCGCAAAGCCTACAGCGGATGAGCGAAAAGCGCCTTCTCGCGGCATCCGACTTGTGCTGTGGGCAGGGGTTGTGGTTTAGCTACACGCACCATAGCCGCTTTGCTCACCCCGACAGGGGCGAATGTCTGCGCCGGCTCAACGAGAGTATCCTGCGCGGGGCGTGGGGGCTGAAAACTGCCGATTTTCTGCTCGTAACGCTGGGAACATCGTGGGTGTACAGGCTGCAAAAAACGGGCGAGGTGGTAGCCTGCTGCCACAAAATGCCCGATAAGGAATTTGACCGGATTTTTCTTTCGCCGGACGAAACGGCAGCCGTGCTTTGCAGCATGGTGCGCAGCGTACAGGCCAAAAACCCGGAAGTGCAGGTTATTTTTACCATAAGCCCCATTCGTCACCGGAAAGATGGGGCGCACGGCAACCAGCTGAGCAAAGCTGCGCTGCTGCTTGCGGTGGAGCAAACGCTGCAAAAGACGGAGAACACCTCCTACTTCCCCGCCTACGAAATTGTGCAGGACGAGCTGCGCGATTACCGCTTTTATGCCGACGACATGCTCCACCCCTCGGCAGCTGCGGTGGAGTACATTTGGGAAAAATTTGAGCAAGCTGCCATTGGCGACAGCGCAAAAAAAACAATGGCGGAGGTAAAGCAGCTTCTTGCCGCCAAGGCGCACCACCCGTTTAACGCCGATGCGCCGGAATACCGAAACTTTTTGAAGGCGCAGCAGCAAAATCTGTTGCTGCTCAAGCAGCGTTTGCCACACTTGGATTGGGAAGATGAAGAATCGTTTTTTGCAAAATATTAGCGGCTGGATCTCGGCCATGCGGCGCTGCCCTTACTGCGGAGACGGTAAGGTACGCCCCAACCTGCTTTGGTTCATTGACGTGGATGCAAGCCTCACCTGCAGCCGCTGCAAGGCGCAAATGGCGTGCGTTAACTTTTTGTGTACGGCTGCGCTTTACTCAATTGGCATCATGCTGCTGTACGTAATGTTTCAACGGTGGGGGCTGAACCACAGCATTGAGCAGGCCAAAACGATGACCATAGCGCTGGCTGTGGGGGTATATATTGCGGTAACCGTGCTTCGCTTTGTGTTGTTGTGGCTGCTGTGGTGGATAAAAAACCCCATGCCAGCAAAGGGCGATAAGAAAAAATCGCCACAAAGCGGTGAGCAACAACAGTGACAAGCCTTGTCCGTCAATCCTTTTTGGGTACACAAACTACCAGGTTATCCATGCAAAAGTAGGCGGGCGTGTTCATTCCATACGGGCCGTTATCCGTGCTGCTGACCTCAAAAGTCAGCTTGGTTGCCGTACCAAGGGGGGCAAGGCTAAAGTTAGTCCAATTGTTAACGAGTATGCTTGTCGTCTCACCGAACAAAGTAAGGTGCACTTCCTGCGACTCCCCCCAATCGTCAACGAACACGCTTTTTCCATCACGAAAATCGGCAAGGTACACCTCCAGCGAGTCTGTGGCTACACCGCTGCTGTCAACGTTCTTGACAGTAATCTTATACCAGTCACCTGTTGTAAATTGTTTTGAAAATCCATCTCCGTCTTTCATGCTTTTGTAGGCGTAAGTATTGAGCGCAAAGTCTGCGCTTTGCAGCACGACAGGCTCGTCAAACGTTACGGTAGGAATAGTCGGCGTAAAGGCATCCATATAGCCAACGGCAAAAATACCGCTGCTGCTTGGGGTGGCAGTATATACGTCAAATTGAGCAGTAATGCCGGTTGCAGAGGCATCGTTTTGGTTAGAGTAGGCAAAGCCGCCCCACGAGCTGCAAGCGGCGTTGTAGCTATTCAAAAAAACAGCCTTGCCACCAGCAAACTTCCCGCTGCTGTCGCTGCCATCCCAGTGGCTGTTTGCGGCCAGCGCGAGGTCGGAGAAATCAATGGCAACGGTGTCATACACAATAACGGATGGGCAGGTTACTACGTTATTGTCTGCTTCGTCGTTCTTGTTACAGGATGCTGCTACCACGCTTGCTGCCGCAAAGGTTGCAAAAAATAGTTTTCTTGTCATGCGCATAACCAATTTTTTAAAGATTTTAGTGTAAAAATGCTCCGGCTTACTCGTTTTCCGGCGTTTTTTGAAACAATATTTATTGCTTGCGTTTCCATATTTTTTGTTTTTTTTAATTTTTCAAAGCTGCGAAGTTACAACAAACAAGCAAGCTCTGCAAGGTATGTCCATCCTCCTGCTCGCTTTTTCCTCCGCCCCTCGTTAATCAACGGAAATAGCGCCGCGCTCTGCGTCCACCCACTCTGCCCCCTCGTACTTACCAAACCACGTCAGCTGGCGCTTGGCGTAGCGGCGCGTGTTGCGCTTGATGAGGTCTATCGCTTGGCTGAGCGATATTTCTCCGTCAAAGTGGCGAAAAAGTTCGCGGTAGCCTACCGTTTTGAGCGCGTTCAGGTGTCGGTAGGGCAGCATTTGCCGCGCTTCGTCCGGCAAGCCTTGCTCTATCATTCGGTCAACGCGGGCGTTTATTCTTTCGTACAGCGCAGCTCTTTCGCGCGTCAGCACGATAAAGCGGACGCTAAAGCTACGGGGCTTGGGCGAATTTTGGCGAATTTCCGAGAACGGCTTTCCTGCCGACAGGCACACCTCCAGCGCCCGCACCACGCGCATCGGGTTTTTTACATCTACCACGCTGTAGTAGTCGGGGTCTAAAAGCTGCAGCTCGCGCCGCAAGCTGTCCATTCCCTCGCGCCGCAGGCGCTGCATGAGGGTTTCGCGCAGCTCTTCGTTCACTGCCGGCATGCTGTCCATGCCGTAGCACACCGCATCAATGTAAAGCCCCGACCCGCCAACCATGAGCAGCGTGCTGTGCTGCGCAAACAGCTCGTTGAGCAGGGCAAGCGCCTCCTGCTCGTACTGCCCAACGGAGTAGTAGCTTTGCACGGAGCGGTCGGCAATAAAGTAGTGGGGTACGGCGAGCAGCTGCTCCCGCGTAGGACGGGCTACGCCAACGCTAAGCTCCCTGTAAAGCTGCCGCGAATCGCAGGAGATGATGGGTGAGCCGATTTTTTGCGCAAGCGCAATGCTCAGCTCAGTTTTGCCTACACCCGTTGGCCCCATCAAAACGACCAGCGTTTTGGGGGCAACAAGGTCGGTAAAGAATACGGTGTTTTGCTGCTTATTCGTCACCTCCGTGCGGAGTAATGTAGCTATTGGCATCGAATTCGGGCATTGCTTGGTCAAAGATTGAAGAAAAGGCGCTGTTTGCTTTTCCGGTCTGCGCGGGAGGCTCGCCGCTTTCGGAGGCAGCGCGGGGGTAGCGCGCGCGTGTCGTTGGCTCCAGCATTTCTTGCAGCTCAACCCTGAAGCTGCGCTCGTTAATTACGTCAAACGTGTAGAGTAAGCGGTGGCGGTTGGCGCGTACCAGGCTGCCTATGCTTACCTCGTCCATAAGCTCGTCGCCGTCAACCCCCAGTAGCGAAAATTTTTGCTCAGGGTCCCACCATTCGTTGGCGGTAAAGAACAGCACCGGCTGCGATTCGTCGTAGTTCAAATCGCTTTGGATGAAGCGATGAAAATCGTACAGCGTTTGCTCCGCGATTACGTCGTACTCGCGCTTAAACTCCGGCTTTTCCGGAAAACTCAACTTAAATCGGGCTACCATGTATTGATAAATATAGCGTAAATATACAACAAATTCTCAAACTTATGCACAAGCGCATTAAAAAAAATAGCTTGCCCTGCACCCTGCGCACATGCCGCTTAGCGTTTCTTTCTGAACGAAGTTTTTGGCTCTACGCCGCTCAGCAGCCGCTGAATATTTTTGCGGTGCGTGTAAAACAGCAGCAGGCAGACAAAAGCTACAAAAATCCGGACGGAAAGCATCGGCTCCCGCAGCAGGCAAACAACGGTTACCGGAAAGGATAACCCTGCGCTCAGAGAGCTGAGCGACACGTAGCGCGTAACGGCAAAAACAACCACAAAAATGCCAAGCGCCACGAGCGCGCCAAGCGGCTGTATGGCAATTGCAATGCCCAGGGTAGTGGCAACGCCCTTGCCCCCGCGAAACCCCGCAAACACCGGGTACATGTGCCCCACCACGGCCAGCAAGCCGTAGGCAATCTTTACTGTACCAAAAAACTCGGCGCTACGGTCAACTTCCGGAATGAGGCAGGCCGCCAGCACCGCCAGCAGCCCCTTGAGCGTGTCGACAACAAAAACGGGGATGGCAGCTTTCGTACCCAGCACGCGAAGTACGTTGGTAGTACCGGCGTTACCGCTGCCATGCTCGCGCACGTCAATACCGTAAAGCGATTTTCCAATCCATACGGCGCTGGGAATTGACCCCAGCAGGTAAGCAACTACTCCTAAAATGATAATAATAACAAATTCCATAATTTAAAATTTACATGCTTTCGTTCAAAACTATTGGCAAATGTAGGAATTTTTTCTTGTAAGCAGGCGCGATTTTGTTTCGGGCGTGAGTTTTAGCTTATCAAGGTCGAGGTTGGACAGGTGCACCACGCCCGGACGCTTGCCCTTTTCGAGCGACCCAAGTATATGCTGCCGCCCCAGCGCCGCTGCGCCGCCAAGGGTAGCCCAGCGCAGCATTTCGCTGAGCGGGATGTCGGGAAAATGCTTCGCAAGCAGCTTGAGCTCATCCAGCAGGTTGAGGCTCGCGTTGGAGGCAAGGCTGTCGGTACCAAGAGCAATGTCGGCGCCCTTGGCGCGCAGCATACGCAGCGGCGGCAGCGCACGCTCAATGTACAGGTTGGACGCGGGGCACAGCGCCCACGAGATGCTTTTGCAGCGTGCGGCGGCAGCGTCGTAATCGTTGGCAGAGGTATAGGTGTTGTGTACCAGCAGCAGCCTTTGCCCCTCGGCAACGTGCCGCAGGGTGTGGTAGATGGAGGGCTTGCCGGTGGGCGGCACAGGGGGTAACCCCATGCTCAGGAACAGCTCGCAGAGCGCCCCCCTACCCTTTTCGAACAGCAAATTTTCGTCGCCGCTCTCCTGATTATGTACGCTCCAGATGCCGCCCTGCGCAAGCGCCTCGTACATTTCGGACTGCGTTGAGTAGGGCGCGTGTGGAGTTACCGAGGCCGTCAGGCCAAGCTTTGCCGCCGCCTCCGCCAGCTTTTGCGCCGAGTGCGCACCTTGCGCAACATCCTCGCGGCGTAAGCCAAACCGCTCGATAAAGGTATGGTAAAAAACAGGGCTGCCCGACTTAACCCCAAAAGTTAGCTCGCGGTTGGAAATATCGCCCACGGCAACCGTGCCGGCGGCGTACAGCTGCGCGTCGGCGAGGTTGGCGGCGCGGAGCGCCTGCTCGTCGGAGAAAGCGTTGCGGTGCGCAGAAAGGCTTGCAATAAATCCCGCCAGCCCGACACCCTGCGGTATCGCGCCCTTGAGGTGCGACAGCTCGAGGTGGCAGTGCGCGTTGACAAAGCCGGGCGCAAGCGCTCCGCTGTAGAACTCCACGCCCTCACTCTCCTGCAGCTCTCCGGAGGAAGCAGAGAGGTCGAGCACCGCGCCGCTATCGTCGAGGGTGACAATACCGTTGCGTATGGGAGGGCCTGCTATCGGAAATATGTAGTGGGCTGCTATTCTTCGCATCGTGCGCTATGGTCTAAGGTTGGGGTAAGGCATTGCCTCGTTTGTCGGCAGGGGACGGCGCGCGCCAATGACGGAAACCCTTGCGGGTGGCGGCAGCGTATCGACACTCGCGCTGCTTGGGGAAGAAGTCAAGCTTTGCTCGCTGCCGCCGGAGGGCAAAAAGCGCAGCATGACGTTTTTTGCAGCAGCGTAGCGCGGACGGCAGCCCAGCGAATCGTCATCGTGGTCAAATACGAAGCCCCGCACGTGGGTTGCAGCGCCGTCGCGGTTGGTAATGGCAAGCGAGTAGTCTTTTCCGGCTTCGTCGCGCTGCACCTCCCGCTCTACCCGCAGCAGCACAGCGTTGCTTTCCGCCGCGTACAGGTACATGGTCATCCGCGGACGGCTCGCCGAGTCGGCGCCGTAAAGCGCAATGTTTGCCTCCAGAATATACTCGCCCATCCCCTCAACGGGAATAGAAAACGGCAGGCGCAAAGTATCGCCGTCGTTGGGGAGCGTCCACTCCGACTTTTCCGTCCAACGGTTTTGCCGCCTGTGCAGCGCCTCTACCTTGCGGCGTACGTGGCTTTGCTGCTTTTCCAGCCGCTTGCAGACTTTGTCGTACAGCTTGGTGGACTTGCCTGTGGAGGTGCCGTAGCGGGATAAAGTGTTGTACAGCTGCTCCGTCGTGTAGCCATACTTGTCTAATATCGCCACGTACACCGACGTAGAATCAGACCTCCACGAGGCCTGCTCCGGTATGTGCGCCTCGTCCAGCAAGGCGTCGGTTTGGTGCATCTCTGCCAGCATTTTGACCAGCTTGCGCTCAGGAATATACTTTTCGCCGCACGCCACGGCGAAAAAGAAAAGGAAAAGCAAACCGAAAGCAACGTGTGAAATTCGCATTGTCAGCATTTTTTTACGCCCCAAATGTACGCAAAAAATTTTGAATATGAACGCTTAATTCAGGAATTACGAATACAAGCGAGGTTCTCCCCCGCTTGGAGTTAAACCTAACTCCGCAAAAAATCAGGTAGCCTGTCCACCAGCCCACGCACAGTATGATTGAAGTTTATTTGGAGTTTATAGACAGGCACTAATTATCAACTTGATTCATGTTACAACAAACAAAAACGGGATTAAAAGTAACTGCAAAATTGGATGATACAGAGTATAAAACAGGAATAAAAATTAGCGATGTAATGATATTGATAATTTTTGAAATCTTACAGTATAAAAATGCGACGAGGTGCATTTCAAATTGTCGCTTTTGCTCATTCCGTAGGAATGAATCGCTCGGTAGAAAAGAAAATGTTCTGGCGGTTGTTGGCATCCCGTTAGGGATGCATCCCTAACGGGATGCCAAAGAGGGACACCATTCGTGCTTTCTACCGAGCGATAATCCCTACAGGATTATTTAAAGCGACAATTTGAATACACCCATGCGACGAGTGGAAGTGAGGTTGCCATGAAAATTATTTGTACTTTTGTACCGTTTTATAAGTAGAATTCAAGTATAAATCAAGTATAAATTATGAGTTTTAATATTCAAAAAACAGAAAAGAAAAGGGTTATAATTGTTGGTGGCGGATTTGCCGGACTTAAACTTGCAAAACGATTGAAAAATGCTGATTTTGAAGTGGTGCTGATTGATAAAAATAACTATCATCAGTTTTTGCCGTTGATTTATCAGGTAGCTTCTGCCGGAATAGAGCCCTCTTCTATTTTATTCCCTTTTCGAAAGATTTTTCAAAAGCGCGCTCACCTCTTTTTCCGATTAGCGGAAGTTCGGGCGATTTTTCCGGAGATGAATATGGTGCAAACCTCCATCGGGAAGGCAAGCTATGATTATATCGTTTTTGCAGCGGGGACTGTCACCAACTATTTTGGGAGCAAGCATATTGAAGACATCGCCATACCGATGAAGAATGTATCGGAGGCCATGGGGCTGCGCAACGCCTTGCTGGCAAATTACGAAAGAGCTATAACCTGCGCCACCGAAAAGGAAAGGCAGGAATTATTGAATATCGTGATTGTAGGCGGCGGCGCTACCGGTGTAGAAATTGCCGGCGCTATTTCGGAAATGAAAAAATACATCCTGTCGAAGGATTATCCCGAAATGGATAACTCGGAGCTAAATATTTACTTAATTGAGGCGTCAGACCGCCTGCTTTCGGGCTTATCGAAAAAATCGTCCGAAAGCGCCCGGCAATTCTTGCAGGAAATGGGCGTGAACGTTTGGCTAAATGAAAGGGTAACAGGGTATGAAAATTATCAGGTAACCCTGGAAAGCGGTAAAGCTATTCCGACACGCTCGTTTATTTGGGTAAGCGGCGTGAAGGCGGTAGCAATCGGCAACATGCAAGCGTCGGTTATCGGGCGGGGCAATCGAATAATCGTAGATGAGTTTAATCGTGTTAAAGGCTATAGTAACATATTCTCCATTGGCGATCAATGCATCCAAACCACCGATGAATGTTACCCAAGCGGGCATCCGCAAGTAGCCCAGGTAGCCATACAGCAAGCTAAGCAGCTGGCCGAAAATCTGGTTAATCTGGAGCGCAGTAAGCCTTTGAAGCCGTTTCGCTACCGAGATTTAGGTTCAATGGCAACGATTGGCCGGAATAGAGCGGTTATCGAAATGGGTGCGCTCAGGATGAAAGGCAGGGTGGCATGGTTTACGTGGCTTGTAATCCATTTGCGGCCGATAGTAGGGTTAAGAAATAAGCTGATTATCCTGCTTGACTGGTTTTGGAGCTACATAACTTACGGCAATTCCCTGCGGTTTATTGTTTATGCACGAAAAACTAAAGAAATACAGCTCAGGGAAGAGCGGGAAGCCGTCACGCACTGGGGCGAAGATATTTTGGGAGCTGTATAGAGAGCTACCCCCCTATTCATCAATCAAATGCTCTCTATGGTATTTGCCGGCAGCCACCCCTGGTTGCCGTCGGCTGTTTTTACTTTTTTCCAGCTGCCAATGGTTTCCAGCGCTACCACTTTTGTTCCCTCGTGGAGCACAAACAAGTCAACGCCTCCCGCGTCGGGCGAAGCTTTGACGGAGGTTACCGGAGCGTACACTATGGCCTCGGAGTGGCTGTTGAGGTGGCGCTTCTCATGCACGGCAACGTAGGTGGACGCCAGCGACAGGCACAGGCAGGCAATGGCAAAGGCAAACGATACCTTTTTGCGCGCCGGCGTACGTCCGAATACTACAATGAGCGCCAGCATTAGCGTTACTGTAAAAAGGGCAATGCCTATGGCGCCCCACGTATCAACGCCAAAAATACCGCAAAATGCCTGTATCCACGCTACAATGAAGAACTGCTCTATCGGCTCTATTTTGTCCACTATTTGCAGGTTGGAGAGCTCCAAATTGTAGCGAATATCTTCATCGTCGGGGGCAAGGCGGAGCGCGCGCTCATAGTAGAGGATGGCCTTGGCCATTTCGCCCTGCTTGTAAAACGAGCTGCCGGCATTGTAGAATAGCGCCGCGTTGACTTTGCCGCTTTTTTCGAGCTGTAAGTACACCTCCGAAGCCTCGGCGTACTTACCTTCGGAGTAGAGCATATTCGCCTTTTGCCACGCAGTATCCGCTGCCTGCGCACAAGCAATAAGCGGCAACATTGCCGCACAAAACACAATTGCTATTTTTTTCATCACCTTTTTTTTTGAATTTTGAATTCTGAAATCTGAATTTTGAATTCTGAAATCTGAATACCTGACGGCGTAAGCCAATTCAAAATTCAGAATTCAAAATTCAAAATTTCTCCTCTACTTCACCCGCTGCTCCAGCTTGCTGATAACGCCGACGGCTTCGCTGTATAGCTGCGCCATTTCTTTGCGGCCGCTGCCCGGAGCATACCTTGCAAACTCACACTCATCAATTACGCTGATGAACGTTTCGATGTACTGCTCTTCGATGCTGCGCTCAACAAATGCTTCGCGCGCGTTCTCGCGCGACAACTCGGCCACAGGAATATTAAGCTTGTCGCTCAGGTAGCCCCACATGGCGTGCAGCAGCTCGTCGTAGAAGCCTTGGGCGTTGCCCATTTTGAGCAGCCGGGCAGAATTTTTCAATCGTTTTTTCGCAACTTTGTTGGCCTTCCTGTTGCGCACCAGCACCACATTTTGGCTATTTTTTCTGTGCTTTTTCAGCCATGCGTACAGCGCAGCAAATGCCAAAATCAGCGCAATGTACAGCAGGTAGAACTGCATGGAGCCAAAAAACAGCCTGTCCTGCTGCGTAAGCGTTACGCCGGTTTTGATGAAGCGTATATCTTTTCCCAAAAACTTTATGCCCTCTCTGCGCCCCTCCGACGAGGTGTAGGTTTGCTGCGATTTGGTATCTTTCTCCACCGATATGTCGTGCGCCTGAGTGTGCAGCGTAACGTACTTTCCGGTGGCGGGGTTGAAGTAGGTGAACTCAACGGGGGGAATGGTGAACTCGCCGGCGCTGCGGGGGATGAACGGAATTTCAAACTGCCGGTAGCCGCTTGCTCCGGCGTCGGAATTTTTGATGGCATCGGTGGTTTTGGTGTCGTACGGCTCAAAGTCCACAGGCAAATCAACCTTGGGCACATTCATCAGCTTCAGGTTTCCGTTGCCCGATATGCGGATGGTAAGCGTGGCAGCGTCGTTGGCTACCAGCTGATTTTTGGAGAGCGACGACTCTATTTTGAAGCTGCCCACCGCCCCCGAAAACGAGGCGGGCGCTCCGCCGGGAAGCTCCTTGACCCTCACTTTCAGCGCTTTCGATTGCAACGGTTTGCGAATATTCTGGTAGGTTCCGCCAAAAAAATCATCAAATATGTCGCGCGATCTTGTTCGCACCTGCACTATCACATCTATCTCGTTTGGCGTAATGGTCAGCTCGCCCGATTGCTGCGGGAAAAGCAGCTGCTTCCACAGCAGACCCACATCGTACACAACCCCGTTTACGTTTTCCCGCGTAAACTTGATTTCCTGCGGCACCTCTATGTCCTGACTCCAAAAGCCGTTGTACGTGGGCTTTTTTATATTTTCAAAGCTGCGAATAGAGTTGCCGCGCGTGTACAGCTTGGTTGCAGCAACCAAACATTCGCCGCGATACACTTCTGTTTTGCTTAGCGCAACGCCCAAGTACATTGAGTTGTCGCTGCCGGTAGAGGCTGCCGGTTGCTGTTGCGGCTGCTGCCCGCCTTGCTGCTGTCCGCCGCCACCTTGCTGCGCGGCTCGCGGCTCGCCCTTTACGCTTTCGATGACAAATGGCTGCGTCTGCGCTTCTTCGCTCCCTCCCTTTATCCTCGCCGTGCCAATGGTAAACTTTCCTTCCTTTTCGGCGTACAGCGTGTAGGTGAACGTGTAGGTTACGCTTTGCGTAACTTTTCCGCCGAGTATCTGCATCTGCGTACTGCTTCCCTGCACCGGCCCCGCGGTAACAACAAAACCCTCTATGCTTGGCGTGATAAAGTTGTCAATTTTTCCATTGGCCACAAATGTTACGCGAAACATTTCGCCAACCGTAACCACGCGCGGCGCCTGTATTTCCAGCTGCAAGCCCTGGGCGTAACCCTGCGCCGTGCACAGCATGATGACCGTCGCTGCGAGCATCGCTCTTAACCCGATAGCAAATTTGTTGAACATACGTATATCAATTAATAATTAATAATTAACAATTAATAATTAACAATTAATAATGAATAATTAACAATTAATGATGGAGGACCAACTATTAACAATGAATAATCGTCAACTGTCATTAGAAATTACGAATTGTCAACTGTCAACTGTCAACTGTCAATTGTTAATTGTTAATTGTTAATTGTTAATTATTAATTATCACCAATTTTTATCTGTTGTGCGCTGCTTGGCTTTCTGCGCTTTTTCCTTTTTTACTTTTTCCTGCGTATCTTTTTCCTGCTGCTCCAGCGCCTGCAACATTCGCTGTGCATCTTCTTTAGAAATTTTTTCCTCTTGCTGCTGCTGCCTGTCCTGCTGATTTTGCCGGTCTTGGTTATCCTGATTTTGCGGCTGTTGCTGTTGCTGCTGGTCTTTATTTTCGTCCTGATTATTTTCGTCGTTCTTATTCTGGTCTTGATTTTGCTGCTGCGGCTGCGGTTGCTGCTGCTGGAGGTTGCTCATGGCTTGGGCGTAAACCAAGTTTTGCTTGGCCTCCATATCGTTTGGCTTGAGGCGCAGCGATTTTTTGTACGCCTCAACAGCAGCCCGAAAGTCTTGCTCCCGCATGAAGGCGTTACCCTGATTGTAGTATGCCGCCGCCTTTTGCTCGTCGCTCACGGCCGATTCGGCAACGTTTTCGTACAGCTTACGCGCCTGCTCCATTTGCTGCTTGCTTGCTTCGCTCTGCATGTCGGCAGAGTCCAGCTGCTTGTAGAGCGCGTTGCTCAGGTTAAATTTGGCGTTGGCGCTTTCGGCAACCTTGTCTAAGGCGCGGCGGTATTCTATTTCGGCGGCGGCGTAATCGCCCTTTTTGTACGCTTTATTGCCGGCCCGTACATCCTTGCGCTCGGCAGGCAGCGCGTAAAGCACGGCAGAAGAAAAGCAGGCGAGCGCAAAAAGCGCAAAAAACCTCTTCACCCCTCCGGCGGAGAGGTGCCGAAGCGTAGCCGATGTTAACTCTAATTTTTTCATGGCTCTATTACTATGCATTTCGTGTATTTCGTATATCATGAATAAACTCACGGAATAATGGCAGCTTTTTCTTTACTATGGCGTAAACTATTTCCAAGTCAATTTTTTCGTAGCGATGAACTATAAAATTTCGGAATTTCACCATTTCAGTATAATCCGGATTGTTGGAAATGATGCCAAGCTCCTGCACTTTTTTTACCGTATCGGCCGAGCTGCCTGCAGGTGCCTGCTGTTCGAGCGCCAATATTCGCTCGCAGGTATCAATCACCGCTTCAATTGCTACCTGCAGAGCGCGCTCCGTTGCTTTTTGCAGCATAGTATTTTGTTGCAGCATGGCAAAAGAGGTAATCTTCCAGCTTTCGAGCAGGCTTACTTCTTTGTCTATAACCAACAATTTTTTTTCAACTATCCCATTGTACTTCATATCCGCGATACTCCAATCTTTTTTTCATCCAGTATATTTCGTCCTCGTACAGGCGGCACGTGCGGGTGTAAAAGTTTGTGTACTCCTCCATATTTTCGTCCCGCACAAAAAGCAACTTGCCCTTGAGCGCCTCAAAAGCCAAAACAGGGTCGGCCTTTTGCAGCACCACAACGTCTATCGGAATGGCGTTCCCGACAACATTTTCTACCTGCGCCTCAACCGCAAACCGGGCAAACACGTCGCTGCCGGTGTAGTAAACGGCAACATCAACATCGGAGCCGGACTTCACCACCCCACCCTGCGACGAGCCGAATATGTATGCAAAGCTTATATCGGAAAAATGCTCTCTGATTTTTTGCGCTATCAGCGGAATATCAATATTTTTTGTACACATGCGTATTTATTGCGGCATCAACCGTTCGCTATCTCTAAAGGTGTTTATTCTTCTACAAATGTATGAAATTCTTTCATTAAAAATCGGAACAAACTTCCCCAGCGGCTATCGGCTAAAAAGATTCCAGCTCCTTTTTCGCTCGATGATTAGCAGCTCCAGCACCAGCAACGCAATGGCAACATAAAAAAAGTAGTGGTACTGCTCGTTAAAATCTTCGTAAATAACGCTCGACAGCTCCTGCTTGTCGAGCTTGCGCACGTCGCTTACAATATCGCTAAGCCCAATGTTGGAGGTGGTTGCGCGTACGTATATGCCGTTGCCTGCGGCGGCGGTTTTTTCCAGCGTTTCTTCGTCCAAGCGCGTTACCACCATGTTGCCCTGCCTGTCCTTCATCAGCCCGCCCTCCTTGAGCGGAATGGGGCTCCCCTGCGGCGAGCCGATGCCGATGGTGTAAACTTTTATGCCTTCCTTTACCGCAAGCTGGGCGGCCTCTATGGGGTCGTCCTCATGGTTTTCGCCATCGGAAATGATGATGAGCGCGCGGCTTTTTTCGCTTTGCAGCGAAAATGACCGGATAGCCGTGATAATGGCCTTGCCGATAGCTGTCCCCTGTCGGGGTACGATGCCCGTGTTGATGGCGTTCAAAAACAGCTTTGCCGAAACGTAATCGCTCGTAATGGGCAGCTGAATGTAGGCGTCGCCTGCAAAAACGATAAGCCCTATGCGGTCGCTGCCCAGCTGATCAACAAGGCGGGCAATGGCTCGCTTGGCATTTTCCAGCCGGTTGGGGGTAAAGTCCTGCGCCATCATGCTGTTCGACACGTCGAGCGCAATGATGATTTCTGCACCCTTACGCTTTACCTCCTTCACCCTTGCGCCCAGCTGAGGGCGGCAAATTCCCAGCACCAAAAACAGGAACGCCAGCGACCACAGCAGCAGCTTTGTCCAACCACGCGCTACCGAGGCGCCAGGCATAAGCTGCCGCAGCGTTTGGATGTTGCCAAACCGCGATAGCGCCCTGCGCCGGCTGCGCAGGTGCAGCGCGTACAGCAGCGCTGCCAAAGGAATTGCCAGCAGCAAAATAAAGTACTCCGGTTGTGCTAAACGAAACATGGTTTTAATTAGGAATTACGAATTAGGAATTAGGAATTACGAATTACTAAAACATAATGTACCTCTTTAATTGTTAATTATTAATTGTTAATTATTAATTGCTCACGGTATTCTCCTCAGCACCGTCAGCCTCAAGAGCAGCTCGAGGAACAGGCAGCCCAGCGCTATCAGGGCAAACGGCGTGTACTCCTCTTTGTGGTGGATGAGCGAATCTACCTCTACCTTGTCGCGCTCAAGCTTGTTTATCTCCCCGTAGATTTCGAGCAGCTTGGTGTTGCTGGTGGCGCGGAAATATTTTCCGTCGGTCATCTCTGCAATTTTGCGCAGCATATCCTCGTCTATCTCCACCTGCATTTGCTGCATTTGTACGCCAAAGGGCGTCATTGCCGGGTAGGGAGCAACGCCAATGGTGCCTATGCCGATGGTGTAAACCCGTATGCCGTACGTTTTGGCAATTTCTGCGGCGGTAAGCGGGGCAACCTCTCCGCTGTTGTTCACGCCGTCGGTGAGCAGTATCACCACGCGGCTGACGGATTTGCTGTCCTTGAGGCGGGCTACTGCGGTTGCCAGCCCGTTGCCAATGGCGGTGCCGTCTTCTATCATGCCGCACTCCACGTCCTTCATCAGGTTGATGAGCGTAACGCGGTCGGTGGTAAGGGGGCACTGCGTAAAGCTTTCGCCGGCAAACACAACAAGGCCGATGCGGTCGTTGGGGCGGTCGGCAACAAACTGCGTACCTATATCCTTTGCGGCTTGCAGGCGGTCGGGGGTAAAATCGCGCGCCAACATGCTGCCCGATATATCGAGCGCAATAACGATGTCGATGCCTTCGGTATATACGCTCTCTGACTTGGTGGTTGACTGCGGCCGCGCCAGCGCAACAAATATGCAGGCCAGCGCCACGCAGCACAGGCCAAAGGGCACGTGCTGCAGGTAGTAGCGCATTCCCTTTTTTGCGCCAAGCAACCCGCCAATGCTCGATACTTGCAGCGTTGCCCTGCGCCGGTTAGCCACAAAAACATACCACGCCGCCAGCAGCGGGAGCAGCAGCAGCAGCCACAAAAATTTAGGTTGCGCAAAAATTATGTCGTTGTATCCGTACATAGGGATTTAAAGATTTCAAATTTCAGATTTCAAATTTAGCCCTCAGCATTTAGGTTATCATTCGCCAGTTGCTCCAGCTTGGTTTTTTCTACAAACAGCTGTGTCCGGTGAAAGCAGCTTTCGTTCTCGTCGGGGGAAGGTATGAATTTGGCAAACTTTACCAAGTCCGAGGTGTAAAACACCTCCCGCAGCGATTCCAAATGCTCCTGCAGGCAAAGCTTGCTCTGCTCCAAGTCGCGCAAAATTTCCTCCGAAGTCTGCTCCATTGCCTGTACGCTGTAGCGGTCTTCGATGTATATGCGAATAATTTCGGATATTCGGGTATGAAATTCTTTCACCCGCCCCTGCTGCCAGAGTTGCTCGCCCTTGAGCTTGCTCAGCTCTCTGAAGGCAACTATGTGCGCGGGTTCCTTGGGCTTAGGCTTAAAAAACAGGGGTCGGTTGCTGCTCCGCCGGCTGAAGTAGTAAACGGCAAATACAATGAGCGCAATCAGCAAAATGCCTCCGCCAACGTACGGCGCAGCCTCCGCAAAGGTAATGGGGTACTGCACCGGCGGCTTGACGTCGTTGGGCGTAAACACGCTGTCCATGGGCGGAAACGCCACCTTGAGCGTTAGCTCGTTGGAGGTAAACGTGTCCACCGCCACGCCGCGGTTGAGGCTGAGCATGATTTTGGGAAGCGTGTATATGACGTTGCCGTCAAAGGAGGTAAGCGTGTACTTGCGCTGCACGTTTACCCTGTCTTCCTCTTTCTTGCTGCGCAGCGTATCGACCTTTGATGTTTTCACAATTTCGATGCCCGGCATGAGCGTATCGCCCAGCGCGGGGAACGAGAACAGGACAGACTTGCTGTACGAAACTTGCAGCGTCATGTCCACCTGATCGCCCACCAAAATGCTGTCTCTGTCGAGGCTTAGCTTGATGAGAATATCATCATCCTGCGCCGGCGCGGATTTTGCGCCGGTCAGCGCCGCAAGCAGCAGCAGTATAATTTTACGTGTAAGCTTCATTCTGTAACATTCTGTGGCATTATGGTACTTTCGTCATTTTTTAGTATTCGGATTTTATCGCTGCTTAAAAAGCGTAATCAGGGGCCGCACGTAATCCTCGCCGGTGCTGATGCTCACGTTGTCCACCTTGCACTTGGAGAGCGCTTGCAGCATGGCCTGCTCGGTGGTTTTCCACCAGCTTCCGTAGCGGCTGCGCACGCTTTGCGAAGCGGTATCCACCCAAATTTTTTGGCTGCTTTCGGCGTCTATCAGCTCCACAATGCCTATGTTGGGCAAGCTTGCCTCGCGGTGGTCGTAGGTACGGATAATGCCGATGTCGTGCTTGCTGGCGGCAATCTTCAGCGCACTCTCGAACTTCACCGCGCCTTCCGGCGAAAAATCCATCATATCGCTCAGCACAAAAGCCGAGCAACGCTTTTTTATGGCGTTGGTCAAAAAACGCAGGGCTTCCGAGATGTCGGTTTGGCGGCTCTGCGGCTGCAATTCCAGCAGCTCGCGGATGATGCGCAGCGTGTGCGACCGCCCCTTTTTGGGTGGGATAAACTTTTCGATTTTATCGCTGAAAAAGATAACGCCAACCTTATCGTTGTTCATGCCGGCCGAAAAGGAAAGCACGGCGGAGATTTCGGTGATCAGGTCTTTCTTGAGCTTATCGGTGGTGCCGAACAGCCGCGACCCGCTCACGTCCACCAGCAGCATGACAGTAAGCTCGCGCTCCTCCTCGAACACCTTTACAAACGGCGCACCGTGGCGGGCGGTTACGTTCCAGTCTATGTTGCGGATTTCGTCGCCGTACTGGTACTCGCGCACCTCGCTGAAGGCCATACCGCGACCCTTGAACGCGCTGTGGTATTCACCCGCAAATATTTGCCGGGACAAGCCCCGCGACTTAATCTCAATCTTCCGTACCTTTTTTAAAAGCTCTGTTGTGCTTGCTGTACTTGCCATTGACCTTTCTGCTTAGTTCTTAACTCTCAGTTCTTAACTCTCAGATTACGGAACCTCCACGGCGTTCAGCACCTGCGTTATGACATCCTCGCTGGTTACGTTTTCGGCTTCGGCTTCGTAGGTAAGCCCAATGCGGTGGCGCAGCACGTCGTAGCTTACGGCGCGTACATCCTCGGGGATAACGTAGCCGCGTCGCTTGATGAATGCGTAGGCTTTTGCGGCGAGCGACAGGCCGATGCTGGCGCGCGGCGACCCGCCGTAGCTGATAAGCCCCTTGAGGTTGCCCAGCTTGTAGTCTTCGGGGGTACGCGTGGCGTAAACGATGTCCACGATGTAGCGCTCAATTTTTTCGTCCATGTAAACATCGCGCACCACCTGCCGCGCTTTTACAATGTCCTCGGGCTTCAGCACGCACGAGGGCTTGGGAAATTCGCCCGTTACGTTTTGGCGGATGATGAACTTTTCCTCCTCTTTTTTGGGGTAGGAGATAACCACCTTGAGCAAAAAGCGGTCAACTTGCGCTTCGGGTAGCGGGTAGGTTCCCTCCTGCTCCAGCGGGTTCTGCGTAGCCAGCACCAGAAACGGCTCGGGCAGCTTGTAGGTTTGGTCGCCAAGCGTAACCTGCCGCTCCTGCATGGCCTCCAGCAAGGCGCTCTGCACCTTGGCCGGCGAGCGGTTGATTTCGTCTGCCAGGATGAAGTTGGCAAAAACGGGGCCTTGCTTCACCATAAACTCCTCCTTTTTTTGGCTGTAAATAAGCGTACCCAAAAGGTCGGCGGGGAGCAAGTCGGGGGTAAACTGTATGCGGCTAAACTTAGCCTCAATAGCGTAAGCCAGCGTGTTGATGGCAAGCGTTTTTGCAAGGCCGGGAACGCCCTCAAGCAGCACGTGCCCGTTGCTTAGCAGCCCAATAAGCAGGCTCTCGGTGAGGTGTTTTTGGCCTACAATTACTTTTGACATTTCCATGCTCAGGATGTCAACAAAGTGGCTCTCCTTTTGGATTTTCTCGTTCAGCTCTTTGATGTTTACGTTTGTGCTCATAAGATTTTTTGTTTGGTTACAGTACCTGATAAATGATGATTACTATAGTGAATCAAGGGGTTGAGACCTCACCCCCGGCCCCTCTCCAAAGGAGAGGGGAGACGGCACACGAGGGTAGCGGCGACGACTCTGCTCTCTGCTCCCCCTCTCCTTTGGAGAGGGGCCAGGGGTGAGGTCTCTTGTACTTCAACTTTTGCAACCCTTGATTCACACTATTACCATAGCAATGCTGACGTACTTCATTGCCTGCAATGCAAAAGGAGCACAAAAGTCGAAATTAATACCCATACGAATATTTAATCACAGTTAATAAAAACGAAGAATTTTAGCGAGCAAAAATTTTTTAACGGATGCAGATTTTGAGAATAAATAAAATTCATGAAAGGGTTGGTATATTTAACCTGCAAAGGAATTTTTGTCTAACGGTTAATCTCCGCCTGCGCCGTCATTTTCCATTCTTGCCGTCATTCCGAGCACAGCGAGGAATCTCCTCTTACGCCCACCGCACTTGGGTAGCTCGATAGGAGGAGATTCCTCCACTTCGCGCACTTGTTCCTCGTGCGCTTCGGTCGGAATGACGGTGCGGGGTAGCGTGGTGTCATTCCATAGAGACGGGGCGCGCCCCGTCTCTACATGCCCTGCGTACGTCAGCAGAAGAAATTACGCAGGGTTACGCACTCTACCCGCGTAGGAGGCAGAACGTGGATAGAAGCCGGGATGAGTAAATTTATAATTTTCCTCCCATTTCCGGAGGTTATCTAGCATAACGTTTAACAGCTATAAAATAAACATTTTATTCAGTAAACCAGCCTATTAAAACACTCATACATAATAAGTTAATAAAAATGCAAGCAAGGTGAATGTTACTATTTGTCATAAAGTTGCCTTTTATTCTCAAAAGCTGTAACTTTACAAAAAAATAAAACCCAAAATAATGAAGAAAAAAGGTAGGATACTCTTGATTTTTACGATAGCCAGCGCCATCGCAATTGCTATTGCCTACTACTGCCTCGAAAGCAAGCCAAAAGTTCAAAAAGACAGCGTAGAAGATTACCCGCGAAACGCTACGCTGGCGTGAGCAAAATGAAGAACTTCAGCTTTTGATTTTCCGCCTACTCCCAATCCACCTGTCCGCTCACCCCAAGTATTTCCAAAGCGTTGGCCATGCCAACAGCGTCCTCCGAAACGATAAGCAGCCTGTCGTGCGCCTCAAGCGTGGTGGCGCCGTAGGGCGTGATGTATTTGTCCCCACGAATGATGAGAGAAATGGCAACCTTGGGCGGAAATCCCAGCTCTACCAAAGGAATGTCCAGCACCTTTGAGGAGGTCGGTATGGTAACCTGCACAAACTTGGACTTTACATCCTCATGGTCGGTCAAGTCAATGTCAATTGATATTTTGCGCTGGCGCTTGAAGGGCTGCGATACGCCAAAGAGCTTTGCCGCGCGCGACAGCGTAGTGCCCTGTATCAGCACAGAGGTTGCCGAAACAAGGAACACAATGTTGAACATGGTGTCGGCCTTGTCTAACCCTGCCACGAGCGGGTAAGTGGCAAACACGATGGGAACAGCGCCCTTAAGCCCTACCCACGAAACAAAAAGCTGCCGGTTGAACGGAATTTTTAGCGGAAGCAGCGAAATAAAAACGCTCAACGGCCGCGCCACAAACATCAGGAAGGCCGAGATGACCAGCCCAATGCCGATAACCGGAACGATGTGGCTGGGGTAAACCAGCAAGCCCAGCACAATGAATATGGAAATTTGCATAATCCACGCCAGCCCGTCGAAGATTTTGGCAATGGTCTTCCGGTGTATCAGCTTCTGGTTGCCTAAGTAGAGCGCGCTGGCGTATACAGCCAAGAAGCCGTTGCCGTGCAGCAGGTTGGTAGCCGAGTAGGTGAAAAACATAAGCGCAATGACCAGCACGGCGTACAGCGCGTCGTACTCCAGCCGGATACGGTTGATGATGCGCTTGCCAACCCAGCCCAAGCCCAAGCCCATGAGCACCCCCACCACCATTTGCACTCCCAGCATGGGAATGTTTGACCAAATGCTCTCTTCGGGGTGCTGCGCCATGCTCAAAAACGTAATGGTGAGGAGGTACGCCATAGGGTCGTTGCTGCCGCTCTCGAACTCCAGCATGGGGCGCAAGCCGCCCTGCAGGCCAAGGTTGCGCGACCGCAGTACGGCAAACACAGCGGCGGCATCCGTAGAGGAAACAATGGAGCCTAACAGCAGCCCCTCCACCAGCGAAAAGCTCGGTATAAGGCACCATATAAACAAGCCCAGAATAATGGCCGTAAACAGCACCCCAAAAAGCGAAAGCATTGCTCCGGGCCTGATAACGGGGCGTATTTCCTTGAAGTTGGTGTCGAAGCCGCCAAAGAAAAGAATGAAGTTGAGCGCAATAATACCGACAAACTGTGCAGCCTGCGGGCTGTTGAACTCGATACCAACGCCCTCGCTGCCTGCAATCATCCCTATGACCATAAAAAAGAGCAGCGTTGGTACGCCTACACGGTAGGATGTTTTGCTTGCAATAACGCTTGCAAACAAAAGAATGGCTATCACTAACAGCAGGCTATCGGAAAACACAAAATCCAGCATCTTTTGTACAGTTTATCAAGTATAAAAATTATCCCGCTACCCCTTGCTTGCAAGTAAACTTTCGAGGCGTTACTACTTGGCGTAGTTTACCGCGCGGGTTTCGCGAATTACCGTAATTTTGACCTGCCCGGGGTAGGTCATTTCGTCCTGAATTCTTTTTGCTACCTCCATTGAGATTTTTTCGGCTTCATGGTCGGTCACCTTTTCGCTGCCCACAATCACGCGCAGCTCCCGTCCGGCTTGTATAGCGTAGGTTTTTACTACGCCGGGGTACGACAAGGCAAGGTCTTCCATATCTTTGAGGCGCTTAATGTAGGAGTCAACCACCTCGCGGCGGGCGCCGGGGCGGGCGCCGGAAATAGCGTCACATGCCTGCACTATGGGCGAAATAATGGAGGTCATTTCTATCTCCTCGTGGTGCGCCCCAATGGCGTTGCACACCTCCGGTTTTTCTTTGTACTTTTCGGCCAAATGCATTCCCAAAATGGCGTGGGGCTGCTCGGGGTCTTCCACAGATACTTTCCCTATGTCGTGCAGCAGGCCGGCGCGCTTGGCCAGCTTGGCGTTCAGCCCCAGCTCCGAGGCCATGATGGAGGAGAGGTTGGCCACTTCGCGGGAGTGCTGGAGAAGGTTTTGCCCGTACGACGAGCGGTAGCGCATGCTGCCAATGAGCTTTACCAGCTCCGGGTGCAGGCCGTGTATCCCCATGTCTATGGCAGTTCGCTTGCCCGTTTCGATGACCTCCTCGTCCACCTGCTTGGTAACCTTTGCCACTACCTCCTCGATGCGGGCGGGGTGAATACGGCCGTCCATTACCAGCTGGTGCAGCGACAAGCGCGCAATTTCGCGGCGCACCGGGTCGAACCCCGAGATGAGGATTGCCTCCGGCGTGTCGTCCACCACAATTTCCATGCCGGTGGCCGCTTCGAGCGCGCGTATGTTGCGCCCTTCGCGGCCAATAATGCGCCCTTTGACTTCGTCGCTATCAATGTGAAATACGGTTACCGAGTTTTCTACCACCACCTCGGTTGCCACCCGCTGAATGGTTTGCAGCACAATGCGCTTGGCTTCCTTGCCGGCGGTCATCTTGGCTTCGTCCACCATCTCGTTGATGTACGACAGCGCCTGTGTTTTGGCTTCGTCCTTCATGCTCTCCATAATCATGTTCCGGGATTCTGTGGCCGACAGGCTTGCGATGTTTTCCAGCTTTTCGATATGCTGGCGGCGTGTCTTTTCCAAGTCTTCCATGCGCACCTTCACGGCCTCCATTTGCTGCATAAGGTTTTCGCGCTGCAAATCCAGCTCGTTTTTCTTGCGCGATACCTCCTCCATGCGCTGGTTGAGCGATGTTTCTTTTTGCTGAATTCTGTGTTCGGCTTGCGCTACCTTGCTGTTGCGCTCGTTGATAGTGCGCTCGTGCTCTACCTTTAGCTCCTGAAACTTTTCTTTGGCGTGAAACATTTTCTCCTTTTTCACCAGCTCGCCTTCTGCTTCTGCGTCCTGAATAATTTTTCTTCGCTTCTTTTTCGTCAGAGAGCTCATCATAAAGAACGACAGTAATCCTCCAATAAGCAATGCACCTGCAAATGTCGCCAAAACGGGTAGTGTAGCCATAATCTATTAAATATAAGTTATATGATTGTTATTTTAGTATTATATGCAATAGGTAATTTTTTCTGACAAAATATACAATGCTGCTGCAAGCGATCCGGCGAAGCTACCGCTTCAAAACGGTTGCGCCAAAAATATTCAAAATTTGACGCTACCCTTCTCCCTACGCCCAAAAAAAGCACAAGCCTCCAAAAAAGGTTTGACGAAAACCCAAAATAGTATGGAAGGAGTACCGGGTAAGGTCGAACGTCCACTGCGCCGAAATGGCGACCATCAAATGGTTGAGGCCTGTTCTTGGTGTTACCCGAGTTTTACTCCAATGGTAATAATGTTAGTTTTCGCAAAGTAAATTGAAAGCTTGTGCGGATGTTTAATACCTATGCAAAGAACGTTGTATAGCGTATTGCTCACTTTTCGGTTACGTAGTCAAGGTATTCGGACAGCTTTTTATCCAAGTCCTGCAACCCGTTAATCGCTTTGGAGAAAGATTGATTTTGCTCGTTCTCTGCTACCTCCCTGATCGCAAAAAACATGCAAACCATAGCAAGCCAATCCTGCGCGTCCTTGTCGCCGTAATGCTGCTTATAGTTCAACACCTTTTCGTTAATCAGCTTCACCGCCCGCCGCACTTTTTCTTCGTCGCTTCGCTCAATTTTGAGCGGATAGTAGCGCTCGGCAATGTTCACCCGTATTGAGAACTTTTCCATTACAAAATACTGCTTTTTCACTTCGCTAAAAGCGTGATACACTTATCAATTTCCCGCACAATCTTGCTGATTTTCTCTTTGGCTTCTTCCGTGCTCCCGTTAGCTGCCGCAAATGCTTGAGTAACCAGCAAGCTCTTATTCCGTTCCTCCTGCTCCGTCAATTTGGCCTCCAGCTCATGCCCACGCTCTACCAGCGCCCTGTAATCCTGCTGCATCGTATCGTATTCAACACGAGTTTTTTCGTATAGCGATACCAGCTGCTCGAATTTACCGTTCAAGCTATCCAAAACATCATTTACTGCTGTGCTCATTTTTGTGCTGTACGATTTTTTGACGAATTTTGAAGTTAACCTCACAAAGGTAGTAAATCTTACGATAATTTCAAGTACGTCTTTGTCTTTTTTTCATAAAACAATATCAACCCGAAGCGGAAACAGCAAAGAAAAGCGTACTTTTGTGCAAAAAACAGGCTGATGATATTTGTAGTTAGGGTAGCCTGTAGGGGGTATGTAATTTATAGTAACCATATCATACCAAATATTATATTTTTGTATTTTATAACACACAAAGACCATGCAAACTACCATCCAACGCTTATCGGCGCAAGCTGCGGCAGCTGCGCTCATCATGACTTGCCAAGCAGCAACGTCGCAAAATGTTATTTCCTACGCTCCGCCCATGAAGAACGCCATGTCGCTGTCGGGTAGCTTTGGCGAGCTGCGCGCCAACCACCTGCACTCCGGCATAGACCTCAGGGTTGGGGGCGTGGAGGGCGAGCCGGTGTACGCCGCTGCGCAGGGATACGTATCGCGCATCGTAGTCAGACCCAACGGCTACGGCAACGCGCTGTACGTTGCGCACCCCAACGGCGCAACCTCCGTGTACGGGCATTTGCAGCGGTTTGCTCCGGCAATTGCTGCATGGGCGCACGAAAAGCAGTACGCCAGAGAGTCGTTTTTTCTCGACGTAGAGCTCGACTCGCTTACCTTTCCGCTCAGGCAGGGCGAGCAAATCGGCTTTGCGGGCAACAGCGGCAGCTCCTCCGGGCCGCACCTGCACTTTGAAATCCGCAACCACAGTCAGCAACCTCTCAACATTATGCAGCAGGATATTTACAAAATAGCGGACAAGCAACCGCCAACAATCCGCCAGCTGGTTGTTTACTGCTTTGATACGGTGCAAGGCACGCCGCTCCCCAAAAAGTACAAAGCGCTTGGCGTGAGGCCGGCGCAAGGCGCATACAAGCTTGCCGGAGGCGATACGGTAACGGTTGACGGCGCGTGCTACTTCGGGCTGGACATGCTGGATAAAATGGACGGCGCTGCGTACACCTTTGGCGTAAACCACTGTACGCTGCACATCAACGAGACCCTTGCCTTTGCTTACAACATAAGCGCCTTTAACTTCGACGAAACGCGGTACAGCAACGCTATGGTTGATTTTGCGGAGAAGCAGCGCGCCAAGGCCAAAATCATCCGGCTGTACGTGGCGCAGGGCAACCGCCTGAGCATTTACCGGCAGGTAAAAAATCAGGGTATAGTGTCGCTCAAGCCGCACGAAAAGGCCAAGGTTTGCATTACCCTTACCGACGACGCCGACAACAGCACGCAGCTGACGTTTTGGGTAAAGCAAGCTGCCGGCGCTGCCGCCAAAAGGCCGGACGCAAGCGCGGAGAAAGTCTTGCTGTGGTCCAAAAATAACACCTGCGAGGTGGACGGCTTCAAGATAGCTATCCCCACGGGAGCGCTCTACGAGTCGAGCCTTTTTGAGATGCAAACCACGCCGCCAAGCCACAACAGCGTTTCGCCCGTATTTTGCGTAAAGCAGCCCGTAACGCCGCCGCACCGCGCCGTGAGCGTAGGCGTGAGGGCAAGCGTACCCGAAGCTCTGTGGGCAAAAGCGGTGGTAGTGTGCATGGATGGCGACGGCAACAAAAGCGCTCTTGCCACCACCCTCCGGATGCCCTACTTCACCGCCGACAGCCGCAGCTGGGGATGCTTTTTTGTGGAAATCGATACCGTGCCTCCGCAAATTACGCCCGTCAACTTTACCCGCGATGCGCAGCTTGGCAGCGCTCAGCAGCGCATCACGCTCAGGGTAAAGGATAAGCTCAGCGGAATAAAATCCTACGCGGGCTACATCGACGGCCGCTGGGCGCTGTTTGAGCACGACGAAAAAAGCAGCCTCATGCACTACTACATCGACCGCTCGCGCGTAAAAAGCGACGCGCAGCACAGCATTACGTTCACCGCCTCCGACGTTGCGGGCAACAGCAGCACGTTTACCTGTACGCTGCATTTTTAGATAGAATGTGGGGCAGGTGGAAACCTCATTTTTTCGTGTCCATTTCATCGTTTTAATGAGGTAATGAGGTTGTTGATATGTGTATTAATTCATTGCTACTGAGGTTGTTTTGTTAGAAAAATGAGGTTGAAAATGAGGTTTTAAACTTTCGCGGGAATGACGGTGGGAGAGAGGAGGGAAAGACTCAAAATGAAATTTTCATAGCATCTCAAAAAAGATTTAGCCCAAAACCAAAAATGCGCTTAATATTATTGTAATATATTAAATATCAAAATGCTATATTTTTTTGTCATGTGCTAAGTAATTTTACCTTATCTTTGTTGCTACAATTGATAAACAACAATTTTATTATGGCAACACCTATTAGAAGTATTCCGGTATTGGAAGGAGATGTGGCGCGCAAGTTTTTGCGAGACATCAAAAGAAACGAAACCCGGCGCGGTACATATAAAATTTCACAGGAGGCAAGAGAAGGTTTCAAGAAAATTGAAGCCGAATACAGAAACCGAATTGCAAGTGAACTATAATGAAATTTTGGGAAACATAATGTACGGTTTCGGCTCAGCGAAAAAACAAAAGTCGAAAAGATTTAGCCAAATTGTTATTCTTTTTGCACAACCAAAAATATCATTACTTTTGCTTTCAAAATATAAACGAGAAATACTTTGAATATGGTATAGAACACAATGCGTTAAGTCGCATAAAATAAAATATATTAAAGAAAAAGCGTTAGCTTTTATTCTTGGTTTAGAAACTTAGACAATTTCAAAGCCACAAGAGTAAGTAGTCGACGCTCACGCTTTCCGGCGTGGGCTTACTTATTTGTGGCACAGGTAGTCTAAGACCTCTAAACCAGATATAGTTATAGTCCCACGCTTTTCTATTTTAAATTAAAATCAATTTTAAACTGCCGACTTGGGACGGATTACCTGAAATTTTACTCCAACCGGCGGCTTTTGGGCGAGCATGTGCCCTACGCCATTGAGGCATGGCCGGAAGGCAGCCAGCGCCACCTTTCGGCGGAGAGCGGGCTGTACTGCAGGATTATCACGGAGGGGCTTTTCGGAATTCGTCCCATCGGGCTGAGGTCTTTTACCATCACGCCCAGGCTGCCGGAAGAATGGAACGAAATGGCGCTGCGAAATGTGTATGCATTTGGGGATGCTCCCTTCGACATTAAGATTTCGAGATGCCCAAAAGGCGTAAAAACGGAAATATATTCGGCAGGAAAGCTTACTAAAACCTACACGGGAAAAAGCGGAGCAACAATGGCTGTGCAATTAACAATGTAGCTTTGTGGCGTTTCCGATGGGGGGAGATTCCCGTCGTGCATGTTATATCAGAAAAAACAGTATCTTTGTTATCGCTAAAATTTGACAAATATCTTTGCAAAACATTCAAATATGGAGCCTAAAAAAATAAGTAAAGAGCAGAGCAATAAAGTGGCTTTTTTGAGCTTTATCGTACCGGAGTTTGCGAAATCCTACAAAATGTCAATGCCCGATTCCTACCGGTATTTGAAAAAATACGGAGCATGGGACTACCTGAATGAAAATTGGTGGGCGCTGCATACCGACAACCCGTTTTGGACAGTAAGGTATTTGTATGATGTGTGCTACGAAAACGGAGGGCTAAAATAATGCAGGTATTTCACGGCAGCTATACTGAAATTTTTGATATTGACTTGGCAAAAAGTCAACCGAACAAGGATTTTGGAAAAGGTTTTTATGTAACCAAATTTCGTAATCATGCCGAAACATGGGCGACAAATGTTGCCCGTCGTTATCACAAAACGCCTTTCGTAACGGAATTTATATTTTACGAACGCGCTTATGAAGATGATCGCTATAAATTACTGCGATTCAGCGATTATTGTGAAGCATGGTTTGACTTTATTATACTTAACCGCAATCCTGAAACTACCGCACAAAAACACGACTACGACATAATCGAAGGTCCAATAGCAGACGACAAAATACAAAATCGAATCACTGATTTTTTTGACGGATTGATAACGAAAGCCGACTTTCTGAATGAATTGAAATATCATGAAGAAACGCACCAGCTGTGCTTTTGTACGGTAAATTCTCTGCAAATGCTGAAAAAAATTGATACCAAATACTCCTCTTACGTCGTACGAATTTCCGAGCAGATAATTGAAAATCTGATTTCGGATTTGAGTATTGACGAATCCGCCGCCGCCGATATTTTTTATACTTCAAATACTTACGCCCAACTATCCGACCCAACCACCGGAATTTATAAAAATGACTGGACGGAAATCTACAAGATATTGAAAAAAGAGATATCACTTAAAATGAGGTAATTAGGTTATTGATAGATGCGTAATTTATTGCTACTGAGGTAGTTTTGTTGAGAAAATTAGGTAAAAATGAGGTTGTACCCTCAAAAGAACCTCATTCCCAACCTCATTTTTATAACAAAACAACCTCAGTAGCAACATGTTATGAATATCTCCACAACCTCACTACCTCATAATGATAAAAATATTTTGCGTACCCAGAGCGGCATAAGCTGCAGGTCGGTCTCAAATTCCTGCTTTGTAATATGCGAAAAATGCTCTTTGATAATTTCCAGCTGTTGCGGCATTATTTTACCTTCGCCTATTTCGCGCAATGCCGATACAATCAGCATTAGGAGTTTGGATTTGTACGCCAAGCTCCGCGCTTCGGAAGTGTGCTTAAACAAAATGCCCATACCTTTGCCAACGGCAATTCTACGCGGTGCGCCGTCTGTAATAAATACTGCGTTTGCAGGCACTTGTGTAGAAAGCCCCAAAGCGTTGAGAGCATACGCGCCTGTCGGCACAATGCGGATTTTGTCGCGTTTGGCAATGCCGTAGGCGATTTCGTCAATAGACGGCGACAGATATTTGCTTTTTATGTATTTGTTGCGATTGATTTTCGGGTAATAGTAAATCCCGTGTGCAACGCGTATCAGCAAACCTAATTTTTGCAGCTTGCCGAGCGCCAAACGAATAGCATCAGGTGTACCCAATGCTGCAAAATCGTCAGGAAATTATATCAATAAAATATATAGGCCACTATGTTTCGCGCGTTTACCCTGCATTTTTTAGGGCAATAAAAAGTTTTTGTGCCGTAAATTCGCTACTTTTGTATTTTTGTTTCACCCCAAATAGCAGCTAATGTCCGATATTCTTTCGTCCCTCAACCCCATTCAGCTCGAAGCGGTGGAGAGCTACCAGGGCGCGTCGCTGATTATAGCCGGCGCAGGCTCCGGCAAAACGCGCGTGCTCACCTGCCGCATTGCCAACATGCTGGCGCACGGGGTGCCGCCATCGGCCGTGCTGGCGCTCACGTTCACCAACAAGGCGGCTGCCGAAATGAAGGAGCGCATTACGGAGGCAACAGGCGAGCGGGCGCGGTACCTGTGGATGGGCACTTTCCACTCCATCTTTTCAAGAATACTGCGCTACGAGGCCGAAAAGGTGGGCTTCACCTCATCCTACACCATCTACGATACCGCCGACAGCCGCAACCTGCTCCGCGCCATCGTCAAGGAAATGAAGCTGGACGAAAACGTGTACAAGGTAAACGACGTTCACGCCCGCATCTCGATGGCCAAGAACAACCTCATCACGCCGCAGGCCTACGCCTCGAGCGGCAGCATTGCCGCCAACGACATGCAGGCGCGCAAGCCGCACATGGCCATGATTTACGCCGCCTACACGCGCCGCTGCGCCGCCGCCAACGCGATGGACTTTGACGACCTGCTGCTCTTTACCAACGTCCTCTTTCGCGACCACCCCGACACGCTGCAAAAGTACAGCAGCAAGTTCAAGTACGTGCTGGTGGACGAGTATCAGGATACCAACTACGCGCAGTACCTTATCGTAAAAAAGCTCACGAGCGTACACCGCAACCTCTGCGTGGTGGGCGACGACGCGCAGAGCATATACTCCTTTCGCGGAGCAAAGATTGAGAATATCCTCAACTTCCGGAAAGATTTTCCGGAGTGCAAAACCTTTAAGCTGGAGCAGAACTACCGCTCTACGCAGAGCATAGTGAACGCGGCCAACAGCGTAATAGCGCAGAACTCGGGGCAGCTCAAGAAAAAATGCTTTTCCGCCGGCGACAGGGGCGAAAAGGTGGGCGTGCTGTCCGCCTTTACCGACCAGGAGGAGGGGCTGCGCGTGGCGGGCAACATCTCGGACTACCTCTACGGGGCGCAGGCGCAGTACAGCGATTTCGCCATACTGTACCGCACCAACGCGCAGTCGCGCATTTTTGAGGATTCGCTGCGCCGAAAAAATATTCCCTACCGCATTTACGGCGGCCAATCTTTCTACCAGCGCAAAGAAATAAAAGACCTGCTGGCGTACCTGCGCCTCATCGTGAACCACAACGACGACGAGGCTTTTAAGCGCATCGTAAACTACCCCCGCCGCGGCATTGGCGACACCACCATATCCCGCCTCGATGAGCTTGCCTCGAAGTCGAACCAAAGCATGTGGGACAGCATCCTGAGCCTCACGCCGGAGCAGGCAGACATCCGCGGCGCTGCCTACAAAAAGGTATCGCAGTTCCTGCTCATGATAGACACCATGAGCAGCAGCGCCCGCGAGCAGGAGGCATACGAGCTGGTGAACGCAGTGGCGCAGCAGTCGGGCATACTGGCCGAGCTGCACGCCGACAAAACGATTGAGGGTATTGCCCGCTTGGAGAATGTGCAGGAGCTACTGAACGGCGTTAAGGAGTTTTGCGAGCGCTACCGGGAGGAAAACGGCGAGCTGCCCGCCATTGCGCAGTACCTCGAAAACGTGTCGCTGCTCACCGACGCCGACAAGGACAAGCCGGAGGAGGTCAACACCGTTTCGCTCATGACGGTGCACTCGGCAAAGGGCTTGGAGTACGCCTACGTGTACATTGTGGGGATGGAGGAAAATTTGTTTCCGGGCAAGCTGGCAATGATGTCCCAGGCCGAGCTGGAGGAGGAGCGCCGCCTGTTCTACGTGGCGCTCACCCGCGCCAAAGTCAAAGCTACGCTCTCGTTTGCCCAGTCGCGCTACCGCTGGGGAAAGCAGGAAAGCAACCCGCCCAGCCGGTTTATTCGGGAGATTGACCCCGCCTGCATTGATATTGCCGCCCTGCTGCCCGACGAAGATATGTTCTCGCAAGACCCCGACGACTACCCGGAAAACTTCTACCGGAGCAGCCCGCCGCGCTTTGCCTCCAAAACGCCCAAGCCTTCGCTGCCAACGCAGCCTCGTGCGCTTCCCAACGGCGCCGTAAGGGCAAACCATGCCTTGCCGCCCCTGCGCTCGGCCAACTTTGCGCCCAGCCACGTGGGCAGCATCACCGTTGGCGCGCTGGTGGAGCATAAGAGCTTTGGACGCGGCGAGGTGCTGGCCATAGAGGACGTAGGCGGCGACGTAAAGGTTACCGTCAATTTTAAGCACGTCGGGAAAAAGACGCTCCTGATGAAGTACGCCAAGCTAATGCTGGTGGAAAATAATTAACAATTAACAATTAATAATTAATAATTAATAATTAATAATTAATAATTAATAATTAATAATTAATAATTAAGGGATGAATGTTCAATGTTTTACCTGAAAAACATGGCTTGGTACAGAGAGGATTTTTCCCAAATTCAAAATTCAGAATTCAGAATTCAGAATTCAAAATTTCTACCGGCTACTTTTTTGCAAACCGGTAGGTAAGCCCCACGTTGAGGGATTCTGTCCACTGCAAATCCGGCCCTTTGGTTACCCACAGAGGGTTGCCGGCGCTGTCAACGCCGTCTTTTGCCGTGTAGCGGTCTTTGTCGCGGTACACCATCCGGTTGAAAAAAACAACGCTGAAAAAGCGGTTCAGGCTAAAGGATACGCTGGTTGTCCAGTCCACGTCTATGTTTTGCGGGTTGTCCTGATAGTTGGAGAACAGCTCAAGCGTTGTCTTCACGCTAACGTACTTGTTTAGATTCGACACGTATGCGAGTTGGCTGTACGCGCCAACCTGTGCGCGAAAATAGCGGGGATTTTCGGCAAAATCTATGTCCACGTACTTTGCGTAGGCGGTATCGCAAACAACGGTAAATCGCCCCGAAAGCGGCGATATTGCCATGCTTAGCCCCCATTCTGCCTGATAGCGCATACCCAGCGAGGCTATGATGTACGCCGGCGCAAAAAATTTGGAAACTTTTACCAGCTTTGCATCTTCGCCCACATCAAACTGTGTTTTCAGGTCGAGCTGCCCAACCCAGTAGAAAGGCGAGGCCGTCGCAATTCGGTAGCCAAAAACGCTGTTGAAGTTCAGCCTGTCTTCCTTCTTTACGGAGGCTGCCGCTTCTCTTTCCTTAGCGCGCGCGTACGCCATGTCGAGGCTGTTCCTGAAAAGAACGCGCTTTCGGATGTAGGTAGTTGAGCTCAAAAATGCCGCGCGAAACCCAATGGAGTTAACGCCGTCTTTCCAACTGTCGGAGTACTGCGCCTGCGAAAAGGTAAGCGACGGCATACCCTCAGCGGTAAAAATGGTAGTATCGCTATCGTCGTAAGCTACGGTTGCCGCCAGCTTTTGCTTTTGGTCGTTAGATAGCCATGTCTGGGCGCGCGCAACAGCCAACGGGTAGCATTGCAGCATTGCCGCGGCAACAAAAAATAAAATCAGTATAGCCGGTTGCTTCATCGCTTATCAAATCAACGTGTCAAATCAACAAATGTACACCTCCAGCAGCTCGGCTTGCTGCTGCGGCTCCAGCAGCACATAGCCGGTGAGCGAGGCAGGGATAAGCAGCGTTTCGCCTTTGACAATGCTTTCGGACTGATTGCCGCAGGTAACGGTGGCTGCTCCGCCGGTGCAGATGTACGCCACAAACGAATCAAATTCTTCGTAGCTGCGGCGTATGCTGCCGGTGAGCGTTAGCTTGTTGGTGGTAAAGTAGGGGCAGCTCACCAGCTGCTCCGGGCGGTTGAGCGCTTGAGGCGGCGCCACCTTGTGCCCCTGCGCCGCGTGATAGCAGATGACGTCCATAGACAGGTCAACGTGCAGCGGACGGTTGGGCAAGTTGCGCCCCCAGTCGTACACGCGGTAGGTAATGTCCGATGTTTGCTGTATCTCGGCAATCAACAGCCCCTTGCCGATGGCGTGGATGCAGCCCGCCGGAATAAAGTACGATTCGCCGGCCTTTACCTTTTCTACGTTAAGAATGTCCTTCAGGGTGTTGCTCTTGATGTGCTCAAGCATTTCGGTAAGGTTGGTTTCCCTGTTGAAGCCCACAATCAGCTCGGCGTCAGGCTCGGCGTCTATCACGCACCACATTTCGGTTTTTCCGTAGGCGTGGTGGCGCTGGGCGGCAATAGCGTCGTCGGGGTGCACCTGCACCGACAGCGGCTCGTTGGCGTCAATAAACTTGATGAGCAGCGGGAACTCCTGCCCAAACTGCTCGTACACCTTTTCGCCCACCAGCTCGCCCATGTATACTTCAATCAGCTCCTGAATGTTGTTGCCCTTGAGGTAGCCGTTGGCCACCACCGAGAGGTTGCCCTTCACCCCCGACAGCTCCCAGCTTTCGCCGATATGCTTGTCGGCATCAACGTTTTTGTTGAGGATAGTGCGCAGCCTGCTGCCTCCCCAAACAATTTCCTTAAATACAGGCTTAAACTTTAGCGGATATAGCTCCATAATAGCTTCAATTTTTGTTTTTTAGTGATAAATAATAAATAATTCGGGAGGGGGCAAATTTGTAAGGTTGCATAGCTTCCTGTTTTTTTTTGCAAAGATATAAAAATCTTTTCATTTACACCAAAAAAAACATCGCATAACCCTTTTGGGTGTTGGGTTACACGATTTCTTGGCGAATTTTACAGCAAAGTTCTACTCTTCTACACCCACTGCAATTTTAAATGCGGATTTGGAAAGTAGCTTTAAGGATTGCCCAATAACAGGAACGTCAAGTACTTTTTTGTCGCCCGAAACAAGATAATTGGAATTGCTTTGGTATGCCAAGATGAAGTAGCTTATCCAAATGTTGACGTCAAATACGGTTTTGCTTTTCATGCCGCTCTTTTCTTACCGTATTTACTTCGTCAACAATCTCCTGCATTGTCATTTCGTGCTCAGGTGCCGAGCTGTCGAGTTTTTGCGCCATAGCCCGCAAATACATTGTTTTCAGCCCATTTTCTAGCATTGCAGGCTGGCTGCGCTTCAGCGTCGAAACGTAGTAGCTGATGCGCTGCGCTCGATTGCTTCTTTCAAGTGTTGCTTCCATTGCTGATTTTCTTGTTGAGTATTTTCTGCAAAAGTACAAAATTCCTCTGTACCAACAAACCTTTAGTAGAGTTTATATTCAATAGATGCTTGCGCCGTCCCTAATGGGACGGCGCAAGCATCCCTCACCGTTGCAACACAATCATTTTTGGTACGCTACCCAACTGTTGAATGTAAACTCTAATGTTTTTTTACGTGTACTATTTTTTTTGTTTCAAAAAATGCTTCATCAAAAAAATCGGAGATGGCCATTACGCTGGCTTCCTGCGCCACTCCCTTCAGCTCTTCGGTCAAGTCGCCACCCTTGAGGTAGAGTATTCCGTTGGGGATGGAGCATTGTCCGCCGGGGATGATTTTGTCCCAAACCCAGCCCGCAAAGGTGGGCAAATCGGCAACGGCGCGGCTCACCACAAAGTCAAACTTTTGCGGAAGCGCTTCTACCCGCGTTTGTACGACCTGCACATTGTTCAGGCGCAGGGCGCTTGCAATTTCTTGCACCGCCGCGACCTTTTTCCCCACCGAATCGGCAAGCGTAAAGCGGCACTGCGGAAGCGCGATGGATAGCGGTATGCCGGGAAACCCTCCGCCGGTGCCGGCGTCCAGCATTTTTGTACCGTCGGCAAACTGCGCTGCCTTGGCTATGGCGAGCGAGTGCAGAACGTGCCGCTCGTACAGCCGGTCAATGTCCTTGCGCGAGATGAGGTTGAGGCGCTCGTTCCAGCTGCGGTAGAGCGGCTCCAGCCGTTGCAGCAGCGCCACCTGTGCAGGCGTAAGGTCAGGGAAATATTTACGGATACAATTCAAGGAGGTTAGAGGTTAGATTTCAAATTCCGGACGGGCACATTTCAGATTTCATTAGTTTTTAGTTTTTAATTTTTAGTTTTTAATTCAGCTTTCCGGCTGTAAAAAAGGGTTTTGCCATCTTTCGCTGCCAATGCTTGTTTCAAAGCCGTGCCCCGGCATTACGGTGGTTGCGTCGGGGAGGGACATCAGCACAAGGTGCAGGCTGCTCAGCAGCTCGTTGAGGTCGCCGCCGGGCAGGTCGGAGCGGCCAATGCTGCCTTTGAAGAGCGTATCGCCGGTGAACACCACACCCTCCTTTTCGCTGTAAAGCGAAACGGAGCCTTTGCTGTGTCCGGGCGTGTGCAGCGCCCGCAGCTGCGTACTTCCGAATACGACGGTGTCGCCCAGAATTTTTGGCGCCGGCGGCGCTTGCAGCGCAAAGCCAAACATCGAGCCGTACGCGGCAGCGCCGTCAAGGTTGTAGAAGTCGTCGCTGTGCAGGTAGCTGTCAATGCCGTACCGCCGGCACAGAAAAGCGTTGCCCACAACGTGATCAACGTGCGCGTGCGTGTTGACAAGCGCAACTGGTTTAAGGTTTTGCGCCACAATAAACCGCTCTACGCGGTCTTGCTCCTTGTCGGTATAGCAGGGGGCGTCTATAAAAATACACTCGCCGCTTTCGTCCCACGCTATGTACATGTTGACACGAAAAGAGTTGAGTATAAGCGTTTTGATTTTCATATACAATTTTTAGCTAATGCCCTGTAGCATGGGCACAAATGAGCACTCCTTGAGCTTGGTTTGCCTTACTCCGGTTTCGCTTACTTTGTCAAAAATGCACATGTACAGCGAATTTCCGGAGCCTACGGGGATTACCATTCGCCCGCCTACGGCCAGCTGGCAGAGCAGCGATTGCGGCACGTGGTTTGCGCCGCAGGTTACAATTATTTTGGTAAACGGCGCGTGGCAGGGCAGCCCCTCAAATCCATCGCCGTAAACAAGGTTGGGGTGGTAGCCCATTTGCGCCAGCAGGTTTTTCGCCGTGCCGTGCAGCAGGCTTTGCCGCTCAACGCTGGACTCGTCGGCGCCCAGCTCGCAGAGCACCGCCG
>JAISGH010000107.1 GCA_031263185.1 Prevotellaceae bacterium
TGCAGCGATAAGAGCTGCATGGCACCAAACTTTTACCGTCCAAAAGGCAAAGCGTCAGCATTTTGTAGCCAAACAGGAACCGATGGGTTACGTGGCTGAATATTCTGCTGATGCCTTCAGCTGCTTGGCGGCTGAAAACGGCTTTAAAAGCTGCCCTATTTTGAACTGTCTTGAAAAAGCAAGAAGCCTCGTGTCCCGCTTTTCTTTTTCCGTCAGAATGCTTGTTAATTCGCTTAAATTACCTATTTTTGTGCTCATAAGTGGTGATAGTTTTTATTACTTGTTTTTGTATTGTAACTATCACAAATATAGTAATTTATATCTAATTATCACCACTTTTTTCGAAAAATTATCACCTGATTTTCAACTATTTAACAAGGAGGGAAACTTGAATGTGTTTACTTTCGGTGAGGGTAACCTCACCCCCAGCTAAAGCTGGGGGTGAGGTACGGGCAACGCCTCCGGCGTTAAGAGCGCTGCCTCCCCACGCCATGGCGCACCGCTTCCCGCCCGCGCTACTCTCTGTTGCACCTGCGCCGTACCGTCATTCCGAACGCAGTGAGGAATCTCCCCAATGCGGCTACCACACTTGGGTGCTGGGGAAGAGGAGATTTCTCGCTGCGCTCGAAATGACGGCGCAAAACAGGGAAATGACGGCAAAAAAACAGAGAAATGACGGCGCTAAACAGGGAAATGACGGCAAAAAAAAAGGAAATGATAGTTCAAATAATCAACCAAAATGAAAATTTTTCAAACCATGACTACAAAAAAAGTAACCCAAAAAAGAACGGGCATCAAGCAGCTTATGCTGTTGCCCTTGCTTTGCTACATTCCGGCATTGCTTTCCGCGCAGGCGGGAGCTACCTTCACGCTGGAAAACTCATCTTCGTTTGCCCGCACGGACGAGGTGGTGGAAGTTCCCGTGTCCACCGAGGTGTTTGGGGCTTTGTCCACTCTGGCGCTGTATGACGAGAGCAACGCGGTTGTACCCTATCAGGCTTTGCCCGGCGGCGAGCCGAAAATCATTTTTCAGGCGACAGTGGGCGCATCTGCCACTGCCGTTTACACGCTAAAATCCGGTACGCCGGCAGCCGCTGCCGCCAAAACGTATGGCAGGCAGGTAGCTGCGCGGTATGACGACGCCGCATGGGAAAACGATTTGGCGGCCTACCGCATGTACAGCAAGAAGCTGCTTACGTCGGAGCCGAACACCGCAAACGGCGTTGACCTCTGGCTGAAAAAGCAGGCCGCGCCAATAGTTGATAAAATGTACACGTACTCCGACTACCATTCGGAAAAACCGGAAGGGGTGGACGCCTACTCGGTTGACGGCAAAACGCTGGGCGCCGGCGGCGTAGCTGCCTACGCCAACAACAAGCTGTGGCTGCACGATCCGTACGATAGCTACCAGCTAATTGCAAATGGCCCTCTCCGCACGGAATTTCTGCTCACCTACAGTAACGTTGAGGTTGACGGCGATTTTTACACCAAAACCGTGCGGATAACCGCCAACGCCAACGGTTTGCTCAACAAAGCCGTAGTGAAGCTCACGGGCAAAGTAAAGGCTATGAAGCTGGCGGCAGGCATTTACAAACATTCTGCCTCCAAATTTGGCAACGCCAACCCCGTTGCTTTTCAGTCGGAGCCTAACCTTATCGGCTTTGCCGAAAGCAAAAGCGAAGGCACCGTTACCTCGCCCAACGCCCGCGTTTTTGAGGGCATTTACATGCCCGGAGTTACCACGGTGAGCACCGTGAGCGACCACCTGGTGATTATGTCCGACTACGTAGTGGGTACGGAGTTTACCTGCTACTTTGGCGGCGGGTGGAATATTTTTCCGTCCGGCAAGTATGCGAGCGACAACGCCTGGTTTGACGCGCTAAAGCAATTTAAGGAAGCCACGCTACAGCCGCTCTACAAAACGCTTTTGCCCACGAAGGCGGAGGTGGTCAACGCGGCGGTGGGCGTAAATAATGCGTGGATAGCCCAAAATTCTTCACCGGGGAATAACCTCTGGGCGCGGTCGGTGTACAACGCCGGAAATATTGACTTTTACAAGGTTTACCGCCAAAAATCTTACCTTGACTACGCCAACCGGTGGGCAGCTGCGAATAGTTGGGCTGTAAGCGGCGGCCCGGGCACCCCCGACGCGGACAACCACACCTGCGGCCAGACCTACATTGACCTTTACAGCATGGACGAAACCAAAGTGCCGGAAAAAATACAGGCAATCAAAGCCGCCATTGACAACCGGATAGCCAACAACCCGAAATCCGACGACTGGTGGTGGATCGACGCAATGTTTATGGCAATGCCAACGCTTACGCGGCTGGGGGTGGTTTATAATGATACAAAATACTACGATAAGATGTATGCCCTGTTCTCCCATATCAGGGACAGCTTGATTGTTGTGCCCACCCGCACCAACTTATGGCCGGCAGCTTACCAAGCTCAGTACGGCGCAGGCCCCATTCTGCGCGGTTACGAGGCGCACTGCGGCCTGTACAGTAAAGCAGACGGGCTTTGGTGGCGCGACTGGGGCTATCAGCCCAACGTGCCTCCCAAGAAAGAGCCGGGGGATGCCAGCTCCGACGTTCCCAAGCTGTCGCCAAGCGACAAGAACGTGTACTGGTCGCGCGGCAACGGCTGGGCTTTGGCGGCAATGGCGCGTACGCTCCAGCTACTGCCTGCAACCGACGCGCACCGGCAAGAGTACGTAAATGTGCTGACAAGCATGGCCGCCGCCCTGAAAACCCGCCAGCGCGACGACGGCTTCTGGAACATGAACCTCGACGACGCAAACGATAACCCCGGGCCGGAAACCAGCGGGACGGCTTTGTTTACCTACGGCATAGCTTGGGGTATCAACAATGGCTTGCTCGACAGAGACGAGTACTTGCCCGTAGTCGCTAAGGCGTGGAAAGGTTTATGCGATATATCCGTTCAGCCAAACGGAAGCTTGAAATATACGCAGAACGTTGGCGAAAAGCCTATTCCGCTTAGCCAGCTTGCCGGTGTCTCCGTTGACTTTGGCGTAGGCGCTTTTCTTTTAGCCGCCAGCGAAGTGGTAAAGCTGGCTCCCGGCAACATGCCCGAAATTCCGGTAACGCCGCTGATGCTGGAGGCTGTAACCGTGCAGGATTCCATCCACCTGCAAGCGATTTTCGACAGGGATGTCGATTCGGTTTCGGCCCAAACGCCGTCCGGCTACAGCGTTAGCAACGGCGCTACCGTAACCGGCGCAACGCTTACGGGAACAAAAACGGTAACGCTTACGCTCGGAGAAGCGCTGGACTACGGACGGTACACGCTCTTTGCAGGCGGCGTAAAAAGCAGAGAAAACGACTTCGCCGACTCCTCCGGCGGCAAGCTGTTTGTATATCCTGTCCCGCTTACGCCGATGGCATCGCAGGTTAGGATTACGGCTATCGGCAATCAGGCCGGCAATCCGCCAAGCAATACCACCGATAACAATTTGGGTACGCGGTGGGCGCAGGCAGGCTTCAACCAGTGGATTATGTACGATTTGCGGCAGTCGCTCAGCGTTTGGGCGGTTGACGTGGCTTTTTATATGGGCGACCAGCGGGTGGCTTACTTCGACGTTGAGCTCTCCACGGACGGCGTTACCTTTACAAAAGCGCTGGAAGGCTGCACATCCAGCGGATTGACCACCGCGCTTGAGCGGTACGCTTTCCCGCCCCGGCAGGCGCAGTACGTGCGGATTATGTGCAACAGCAACTCGGCAGGCGGCGAAAACTGGAACAGCATTACGGAGGTGCGCATAAGGCATAGCGAGCCTGCCGTAACCGAAAATGTTGAAGAACTGATAATGCAAAGGATACAGGAGGCAGAGTGGGGAAAAGTTGAAAACGTCGATACGCTCAACGCCGAAGCTGCCGCCCTCCTCTCAACGCTTCGAGCCGACGGCTCATGGGCCGACATTCCCTACACCAGCACGGCGCAAACCGACTGGCCGCCTATCAACCACTTAGACCGCCTTAAAAAGCTGGCGCTGGCCTACACGCTTTCTACTTCCTCGTACTTTGAAAGCGGCGACCTGCACGCCAAAATCAGCGCAGCCCTGAACTACTGGCATACGCAAGACCCGCGCAGCACCAACTGGTACATGCAGCAAATCGGCTGTCCGCAGCGGGTAGGAGTAATCCTTATTCTGATGCGCGCAGGGCATACTCCCCTTCCGGACGAATTGGAAAGCAAGATGACGCAAAGAATGAAAGACATTGGCGGCCGCCCCGACCAAAGCGGATCTCAGGGCACGGGCGCCAACAAGATAGACATTGCCACGCACTGGGTGTACAGGGCTTGCCTGACCAAAAATGAGGAAGACCTTGATTTTGGGGCGCAGCAGGTGTACTACCCCATTGAGCTCACCACGGCAACGGAGGGCTTGCAGCACGATTTGTCCATCATGCAGCACGGCCCGCAGTTCTACACCGGAGGCTACGGGTCGAGCTTTGCGGGGAATGTGGTCAACATGGCCGTTTACCTGCGCGAAACCCCGTACGCCATATCCGGCGAAAAGCTCAGCATCCTGACACGCTTCGTAAGGGAATCGTACATGCGGATCATCAGAGGCAAGTATTTTTTGTATAACGTGCTGGGGAGAGGGCTTGCGCGGCCGGGTGCCTTAGAGCAGTCGTCGCTTGCCGACCTGTTTGGCAAAACCAAATTCCTCGACCCCGACAACGCCGCCCTCTACGACTCCGCCGTGGCGCGCCTCCGGGGGACCCAGCACGGCGGCTACGGGCTTGAAAAAAAGCACACCCACTTTTTTCGCGCGGACTATACGCTCTACACCGCGCCGGACTACACCTTTGACGTGCGCATGGCCTCCTCCCGCACCTACCGCAACGAAAACGGAAACGGCGAAAACCTCAAAGGCTACTTCCTTGCCGAGGGCGCTACCGCCATTGCCGTTGACGGAGACGAATACGTGGACATTTTCCCCGTGTGGGAGTGGACAAAGATACCCGGAATTACCGCTCCGCAAAAAGCGACTATCCCCAAGCCCGGAGAGTGGGGAACTCCCGGCACATCATTATTTGCCGGAGGCGTGAGCGACGGCGTTTACGGCGCAAGCGCATACGCCCTGAACGACCAAAGCTACAGCATCAACACTGCGGCAAAAAAAGCGTGGTTCTTCCTAGGGAAAGAGGTTGTGTGCCTGGGCGCGGGCATACAGTCATCGGCAGCGGAGCCGGTCAACACCACCGTAAACCAGTGCCTGCTCAAGGGAGATGTAACCGTTTCCTTTAACGGCAGCGAAAGCATTGCTGCGCCCGAAAGCAGCCACGCTTACAGCAGCGCAGGCTGGATACACCACAACAAGGTGGGCTACATTTTCCCGCAGGAAGGAGACCTCAAGATGGAAACCAAAAGCCAGTCGGGGAATTGGAACGCCATCAGCACACCTTACAGCAGCGACAACGTAACAAAAAGCGTATTCAAGCTGTGGTTTGACCACGGCGTAAAGCCAAGCGGCGCAAGCTACGCCTACATTGTTGTGCCCGGCGTAGACCTCTCCGCCATGCGCTCCTACAGCGCAAGCGACGTGGAGATACTTGCCAATACCGACTCCGTGCAGGCGGTAAGGCACAAGACCCTGGGCGTGGTGCAAGCCATCTTCTACAGGGCGGCAAGCCTCGCCGGCGGCAGCTTCACCCTCCGCACCGACAAAGCCTGCGCCGTAATGCTGAAAGATATTGTCAGCGCCTCGGTAAAGGTGCACGTTGCCGACCCCTCGCAAACCGTCTCCACGCTCAAGCTGCGCTTCACCTCCCCTGTGCTGCCCAGCGAAAAGGAGCTGGAGTGCGCGCTGCCTTCGCCTCCCTACAAGGGTTCGCCGGCCGGCTTCACCATCAACGCCCTCACGCCAAGCTACGCTGCCTCCAGCGAAGTCACTGCCATCGTACCGGTAGCAGATGCCTTTGTCCGCGGCGGACGCCCCAACTACGGAGCAGACACCATTCTTGAGGTCAAAGAAGATACCGGCGACGATTACCGTCGGCATGCCTACCTCAAGTTCGACCTCGCCGGTATCCATCCCGACTCCGTCGAAAAGGCGGAACTTGTGCTCGCTATCCACAGCGCGGGACCCCGCATTGCCTACACAGAGTGGCTGTTCAGTAGGGTAGAGGACGACAGCTGGACGGAAGCCGGTATCCTCTGGTCAAACAAACCCGCCGCCGACATCCCTTTTGACACGGTAGTCGGATTTTCCGAAGGCGAGGTGACGGTTGACGTAAAGGATATTGTCGTAAACGAGCTGCGCAGCAAGAACGGCGTGCTGACTCTCCGCATCAGCGCTACCAAAAGAGACAACGGCGAAACTTGGGTAATGTTCCACTCACGCGAAGCCGCCGACGCTGCCAAGCGGCCGCAGCTGCGCGTAGAAAAAAAGAAAGACGTAAGCATGGTTGCCGTAAACCTAAGCATCTCACGAGGCGTTACGCTAACTGCCCTCTCCGGCATTGACCGCTATGAGGTAGCCCGCGGAGGCGACTTCAGGCTCGCCTTTACGGTGGACGAGCATTACGTTAACCCTCAGATAACCGTCAATGGCGCTCTCCGTACGCCGGATATTTTTATGGACAGCATTTACACGCTCACGACCACCGTTACCGGCGTCACCGATATTGCTGTTACTGCCACGCCTGTGGAGTACAACCTGACGCTGACCATCGACAGCCACATCACGCTACTCGCGCCCGCCGCCGCCGGAGCTATACCGGTAGCCTACGGCAGCGCTTTTGCCGTATCGTTCAGGGTAGAGAATGGCTACCAGCCCCTGCTCGAAGTTGACGGCGCGGAAGTCCCGCTTGGTACACCCAACGCAGAGGGTGTTTACACGCTGACCGCAATAGCCTCAATCGGCGGCGAGCACCGCGTGGCGCTCTCCGCCTCCAAAATCACCGAACCGCCTACTACCGAACCGCCTACCGCCGTTCACGGAGAAGCGAACAACGACCCCGTGGTAGAGGTGAAGCGCTACAACCTGCAAGGGCAGGAGGTACGCGATGTCTTACTTCCCGGAATTTACATCGTAAAAAAGATACACGCCTCCAAAAAAGTAACGGTAACAAAAGAGTTGAGGAAATAAAAGAGAAATCCTGACTTCGACAATGCGACACCGAAATCAATAAAAAAGGAAGTCCTGCGGACTTTTTGCGTTGAAAGCAAATTCCTTCCTCCTTTCCGTCATTCCCGCCTTTGCGGGAATAACGGAAAGGTGAAAGGAATTTCGGTTTGCAGACGCTACCTGCCGCCGATTACGAGCTTTGCAGCGTGCTTGCCTGCCTTCACCACGTACATCCCCGCCGGCAGCTGCGATACGTTTACGCTTGTAGTGGGGTAGCTGATGCTGTAAACTGCTACTAACCATCCGGTAGATGTGTATATCTTTATCTTTTCATCCGCCTTAATCCCGTCGGAGTTCACGGTGATTATCCCGCCCGCAGCAGGGTTGGGGTAAACTTGCAGGGGCAGGCAGGCGTTGGCAGCCACAGCTGTTTCGTTGCCGTTTCCGGCTATCGTTACGGTGGCCGTTCCGGTCTTGGTGGGGTCGGCTGTGGAGGTGGCGGTAACGGTGAGCGTGGAGGCGGTTTCGTCGCCAGCTACGGTGAGCACCCCTTCGGTGCCGCTTGTTTGGGCAATGACGGTTGAGGCGCTTGCGTTGCCCGACACGCTCCACGTTACCGTTGTTGCGGCGGGGCCTTCTTTCGCTACGGTAGCCGTAAAGCCCTGCGGTATGCCTTTCATCACCGTGGGGCTGGCGGGCGATACGCTTACGCTGCTAATGGCGCCGCCCGTGAGGCTCGACAGCTTGGCGCCAAGGTAGCCAAGGCGTATTTGCTGCAACGAAATCAGCTGAATGTTGCCGCTCGCAAAAACGCGGTACTTTTCGCCATACTCCGCAAGCGTTACGGTGTGGTACACGCGGTACGACTTGGTACCCTCCGGCGCGGCGATGGTTTTTGCCAGCTCGCCCGAGCGGGAAGCGGCAAGGCTCACCGAATCGTAGCCCAGCACGCTGTTCTCGTCAAAGGGAGCAGCATCCGAAAAGAGTATCATTGCCGTTGTTCTCACAGGCTCTTCGCCGGAGGGCGTACAGTGGTCGGTTCCGTCAATATGCCGAGAGTCGTTGCTTGTGCCGTTGATGGTTACCTCCTCAATAGTCCTTTCGGCAGAGGCGTTGGCCACTTCCATGCTGGATCACATATCCCACACATATATATCCGCATCAAGCAGCATATCAACTGTTTGCGTGTGGAAAATTTAGAAGTGACGACTTCTAAATTACTTCTAAGCCCGCCAGCAATGGCGGGCATTGCTGCTTTGGAGAATAGCGAACATGTAACGCTCCATAGCGCGCGAGGGTACAACAGCTAAAACTTCCAACAATATAAAATATGAACAAAATAGTACTTTACGTAAACACAAAGCAGGCAAAGCACGACAAAACGTGCACCATCTACG